>NZ_JAVUPQ010000036.1:0-43734 GCF_032029835.1 Escherichia sp. AM3
GGTCGTTAGCTCAGTTGGTAGAGCAGTTGACTTTTAATCAATTGGTCGCAGGTTCGAATCCTGCACGACCCACCAATGTAAAAAAGCGCCCTAAAGGCGCTTTTTTGCTATCTGCGATTTGTAAGATTGATTTTTCTTCTCAAGTTCCTTGTTCTTCTACCGATATTACCTCGTACAGTGACGAGGACTGAACAATGGCCACTATCTCTTCAACTTCAATTCCTTCCATACAAACACAGAGTAGTAACAGGGCATCACAAGGTGGCGATGTTGCTTCACAAATCGCGCGGATAAGTCAGCAAATCATCAAACTCACTCAACAAATTAAAGAGATTGTAGACACTAGCGGCAGTGCTGAAGACAAGCAAAAACAGGCCGAATTGATTCAACAGCAAATCACCCTACTGGAAACACAACTGGCGCAGTTGCAGAGACAGCAGGCAGAAAAGGCGCAGGAGAAAGAGCAGCGTTTGTCTCTGAATGTATCCCTTCTAAATCCTGTTGAAAAAACGACTCATATCGATATCTATATCTGATACAACGGATCCCCTTCCCGACCAGCCATTAGCGCATTGCCCTGGTCTCGTACCACGTCCCATAACGCTTCAGCGGCGGTGGAAAGTGAACGGTTCTTCCTGCGCACCAGCATCAACTGGCGTTCAACAACCGGCGTAATGCGCTGTACCACCAGTGGGCTACCTTCAGGCAATGGTAGCGCCAGTGCGGGAAGAATACTGATGCCGATGCCTGCGGCTACCATCGGGAACAGCGTCGCCGGATGTCCAATCTCCTGCACAATATTCGCCTGAATACCATTGCGCGCCAGCGCTGCGTCAATCAGCGGTCGGCTGCCTGAAGCGTAATCCTGCAACACCAATTTCGCTCCCTGTAATGCCTGCCAGGGTACATAATCTTCCACGGCCAAAGCGCTATCGCGATGGCAAAGCAGAAAGAAAGGCTCGGAAAGAATCGCTTCACATTGCAGATCGCCCACTGGGCCTGGATCGATGACGATGCCAAAATCGACATCTCCCTGGCGAATACTTTCCATTACCCACTGCTGCGGACGATCGTGCAGGACAAACTGAATATCTGGATAGCGGCGATGGCTTTCAGCAATGCATTGCGGAATAAGATGCGCGGAAATGGTCTGGCTGGCAGCGACCCGAACTTTTCCGCTCAGTTGTTGCCCCATACGCCCGGTATCGCGCAACGTGCTGTTCAGTTCATCCAGCAGTCGCTCAAGACGCAAAGCCAGCTGCTGCCCTGCATCTGTAAGCACCACTTCACGCGTGGTTCTGTCCAGCAGGCGAACACCAGTATGATTTTCCAGTTCCTTCACACTGTGACTCACTGCCGACTGGCTCAGGCCGATACGCTCTCCTGCACGACTAAAACTTTTCTCCTGCGCTACTGTGACGAAAACCTTTAATTGTTTTAAAGAATAATTCATCTGTTTTCTTCATGAATGGATGCAATAAATCAATTTTATTTCTCAAACTGGAAGAAGCACAATAGAACCATCGATCATCTGGAGTCTTTATGAAACTTTTTCGTATCCTCGATCCTTTCACCTTAACCCTGATCACGGTGGTGTTGCTGGCCTCTTTCTTTCCGGCCAGAGGCGATTTCGTCCCCTTCTTTGAAAATCTGACCACCGCAGCTATTGCCCTGCTGTTCTTTATGCACGGCGCGAAGTTGTCGCGTGAGGCGATTATTGCTGGCGGTGGTCACTGGCGACTGCATTTGTGGGTAATGTGCAGCACCTTCGTGCTGTTTCCGATTCTGGGTGTACTGTTTGCCTGGTGGAAACCGGTAAATGTCGACCCGATGCTCTACTCCGGTTTTCTCTACTTGTGCATTCTCCCGGCTACCGTGCAGTCTGCAATCGCCTTCACGTCAATGGCGGGCGGTAACGTCGCGGCAGCGGTTTGTTCTGCGTCGGCATCCAGCCTGCTGGGGATTTTCCTTTCACCATTGCTGGTTGGTCTGGTGATGAATGTTCACGGTGCAGGGGGCAGCCTTGAGCAGGTCGGTAAAATTATGCTGCAACTGCTGCTGCCGTTTGTGTTGGGGCATCTTTCCCGGCCGTGGATTGGTGACTGGGTGTCGCGCAATAAAAAATGGATTGCGAAAACTGACCAGACGTCCATTCTGTTGGTGGTTTATACAGCGTTCAGCGAAGCCGTCGTTAATGGTATCTGGCATAAAGTTGGCTGGGGATCATTGCTGTTTATCGTGGTGGTCAGCTGCGTTCTTCTGGCTATCGTGATTGTAGTTAACGTCTTTATGGCACGCCGACTGAGCTTCAATAAGGCAGATGAAATTACTATCGTCTTTTGTGGTTCGAAAAAGAGTCTGGCAAATGGCATCCCGATGGCAAACATTCTGTTCCCCACATCGGTGATCGGTATGATGGTGCTGCCCCTGATGATTTTCCATCAGATCCAATTGATGGTCTGTGCGGTGCTGGCGCGTCGATACAAACGCCAGACCGAACAGTTACAGGCGCAGCAGGAAAGCAGCGCCGATAAAGCTTAAAGCGGACGCTTCAGGGGCTGGACCAGTTGCGTCAGCCCCTCGGTTTTAATCAGCAGCGTGATTTGCATTAGCTCACCGAGCTTCCCTGCCGGGAACTCATCTTTGCGGGCAAACCACAGCAGATACTCCTCCGGCAGGTCGATTAAGCGACGCCCTTTGTATTTGCCAAACGGCATTATCGTATTGGCTATTTCAATCAGCTGCTCTTTTTCCATCTCAGCTACCCAGCAAACGCAGCATTTCCGCTTCGTCGATGACTTCAATGCCCAGTTCCTGCGCCTTCGCCAGTTTAGATCCTGCAGCTTCACCCGCTATCACCAGATCGGTTTTCTTCGACACGCTGCCCGCGACTTTCGCGCCCAGTTCGACCAGTCGAGCTTTAGCGTCATCACGCGACATCTGGCTTAAGCTGCCCGTAAGCACCACGGTTTTACCAGCAAACGGGCTGTCAATCTCTTCCGCGTTGATAACGATCGGCGCAGGCCAGTGAACACCTTCCGCCAACAGCTCGCTGATGACATTGCGGTTGCTTTCTTCGGCAAAGAAGTTGTGAACGTGGGATGCAACGACAATGCCAACATCAGGCACCTTTTGCAGCTCTTCAATCGAAGCGGCTTCCAGCGCTTCCAGCGTGCCGAAATATGCCGCCAGACCTGCTGCGGTGGCCTCGCCGACTTCACGGATGCCAAGTGCATAGAGGAAGCGAGCAAAGGTGGTTTCTTTCGCTTTTTCCAGCGCGTTAACCACGTTTTGTGCCGATTTTGGCCCCATACGCTCCAGTCCGGTCAGTTTGCCTGCGGTGAGTTTGAACAGATCTGCCGGAGTATGGACATATTCTTTTTCAACCAGCTGATCGATGATTTTGTCGCCCATTCCGTCAACATCCATCGCACGGCGGGAAACAAAGTGTTTCAGCGACTCTTTACGCTGCGCACCGCAAATCAGGCCACCGGTACAGCGGGCAACCGCTTCACCTTCCACACGCTCAACGTCAGAACCACATACCGGACAATGCGTCGGGAATACAACCTCACGGGTATCTTCCGGGCGTTCAGAAAGCACGACGTTAACCACCTGCGGGATCACGTCGCCAGCGCGGCGAATCACCACTTTATCGCCAATGCGTAAACCAAGACGTTCGATTTCATCCGCATTGTGTAAGGTTGCGTTACTCACCAGCACGCCTGCAACATGGACAGGTTCCAGACGCGCAACAGGCGTAATCGCGCCAGTACGCCCAACCTGAAACTCGACGTCACGCACAAAGGTCATCTGCTCCTGCGCCGGGAATTTAAACGCTACCGCCCAGCGCGGGGCACGCGCGACAAAGCCAAGCTGCTCCTGCTGTGCCAGTGAGTTGACCTTAATCACCACGCCGTCGATATCAAAGCCCAGCGTCGGGCGGTCTTCTTCCACTTTGTGATAGAACGCCAGCACTTCTTCCGCCGATTCACAAAGCGTTACCCGATCGCTGACCGGCAACCCCCACTGTTTAAATTGCAGTAAACGGCCAAGATGAGTATCCGGCAGCTCGCCACCTTCCAGAACACCAACGCCATAGCAGAAAAAAGTGAGCGGTCGCTTCGCTGTAATACGCGGATCAAGCTGACGCAGTGAACCAGCTGCCGCATTACGTGGGTTAGCAAAAACTTTCCCGCCCGTGCGTCGCGCATCTTCGTTAATCTTTTCGAACCCCGCCTGCGGCAGGAACACTTCACCACGCACTTCCAGACGCGCCGGGATATTCTCTCCGTGTAGCTTCAGTGGAATGGCGCGAATGGTACGCACGTTAGACGTGATATCTTCCCCGGTGGTGCCATCGCCACGGGTCGCGGCACTGACTAAAACGCCATTTTCATATAGAATACTGACAGCAAGGCCATCCAGCTTCAGCTCACAGCACCAGGTGACTTTCTCGTTGCTTTTCAGACGGTCCTGCACTCGTTTGTTGAAGGCAAGAAAGCTTTCTTCATCAAAAACGTTATCCAGCGACAGCATTGGCACTTCATGGCGAATCTGGCTGAAAGCCGCCAGCGGCGCAGCACCTACACGTTGGGTAGGCGAATCAGGCGTAATCAGTTCTGGATGTTTGGTTTCCAGCTCGCGCAGTTCGCGCATCAGCCTGTCGTATTCAGCGTCGGGAATTTCCGGCGCATCCATCACATGATAAAGATATTCATGATGGCGAAGCGTCGTTCGCAGTTCTGTCAGTTGTTGTTCGATTGATTCCATATCGCACCATCAATGCTAAAAACCCCCGACAAGCGGGGGTTCGAAGAGGAGTTAATTTGCCTTAAGTGTATCAGGCGTTGGCGTCTTTGACTTCGCGGATGATGTCCTGGTACTCGCGCAATTTCTGCGGAGTCATCATACGGCGCTGATCGTCAAGCACGACACCGCCCACTTCATCGGCAATATGCTGCGCAGATTGCAGCATCAGCTTGAAGTTCTGCAGCTCGTCACCGTAAGACGGTACCTGCATAAAGATAGTGACACCCGGAGTAGTGAAATCCTTCATTTCAGGATCAAAGGTTCCCGGTTTCACCATATTCGCCAGGCTGAATAACGCCGGGCCGCTGCCATCCGGGCTAAGATGACGATGGTAAATATTCATATCGCCAAAAATGAAGCCCGCTTGTTGAATGCTGTTAAGAAGCAGTTCACCGTTTAGCTCGCTACCGTGATGCGCCGCGACGTTCATGATAATCACCGCTTCTTTGCGCTTCGGTTTATCCATAACTGGAGCCGGTTCCGCTACAGGCTCAGGCTGTGGTGCCGCTACGGGTTCTGCAGGCTGGAAAGCCTGTTGTGCCGGTTGCGGTGCTGAATGCACAGGCTGCGGCGCTGGCGCGACCTGTGGCGAAACTGGCTGCTGCAACGGCTGTTCAGGCTGCGGCTGATAGGCAGGCTGCTGCACCGGCTGCGCTGGACGCGGAGCATGTTGCGGCGGTACCTGCGCTTCAGGCGGCTGCTGGACCGGTTGACGCGGCTGCGCAGACGCATAAGGCGGTTGGTACTGGTGTTGCGGCGACGGACGAGCAGCCTCATGCTCCTGAGCGTTAGCCGGGGCATGATTCACGCGGTGAACACGAACCTCACCAACGCCCTCATCATCTTCGACATCCTCGTCATAAGAATCGTCGTCACGTTTTGACTTCATTCGTTTTAATGGCCGATCGCGGAACATAGAAGATCGTTCTTTACGGCTGGTCCAGAAACCATGTACCAGTAAAGCGATTATGGCGATCGCGCCAACAATGATTAATATCAGACGCAAATCCTGCATCATTATATTCTCTGTTGTTCTAACACCTTGCCACCACGGCAAACATTTACTCACTAAGAGTATTTGCCGATTACCTCAAGTGCAAGTGCACTATTAACTTTCACAGCACAAAGATAGATGAAATCGTGCTTTTTGCTGTTTTTTCGAACATATCCTAACTGTCCATTGCGCAATTACCCGGTAAAATACGCAGAATTTTCCTGGGATTGGTCAAAAGGAGCTCATCCTGATTATGGTTTCATCATTCACATCTGCCCCACGCAGCGGTTTTTACTATTTTGCGCAAGGCTGGAAGCTCGTCTCGCAACCTGGGATTCGGCGTTTCGTTATTTTACCGCTGCTGGTCAATATTTTGTTGATGGGGGGCGCATTCTGGTGGCTCTTTACGCAACTCGATGTCTGGATCCCGACTCTCATGAGTTATGTTCCGGACTGGTTACAATGGCTGAGCTATCTGTTGTGGCCCCTGGCTGTCATCTCTGTGCTGTTAGTGTTTGGCTATTTCTTCTCAACGATTGCTAACTGGATTGCCGCTCCGTTCAACGGTTTATTGGCTGAACAACTGGAAGCACGATTGACTGGCGCTACACCGCCAGATACCGGGATTTTCGGTATCATGAAAGATGTGCCGCGAATCATGAAACGCGAATGGCAAAAATTTGCCTGGTATCTGCCACGCGCAATTGTATTGCTAATTCTTTACTTCATCCCTGGTATTGGGCAAACCGTCGCGCCGGTACTGTGGTTCCTGTTTAGCGCCTGGATGTTAGCCATCCAGTATTGCGATTACCCCTTCGATAACCACAAAGTGCCGTTTAAAGAGATGCGCACCGCCCTGCGCACACGCAAAATCACCAATATGCAGTTTGGTGCTTTAACCAGTCTGTTTACGATGATCCCGCTGCTTAATCTGTTCATTATGCCCGTTGCCGTTTGTGGCGCGACGGCGATGTGGGTCGATTGCTATCGCGATAAACACGCGATGTGGCGGTAACAATCTAACGGTTATTTTGTAAACCGTTTGTGTGAAACAGGGGTGGCTTATGCCGCCCCTTATTCCATCTTGCATGTCATTATTTCCCTTCTGCATATAGATATGCTAAATCCTTACTTCCGCATATTCTCTGAGCGGGTATGCTACCTGTTGTATCCCAATTTCATACAGTTAAGGACAGGCCATGAGTAAGATTTTTGAAGATAACTCGCTGACTATCGGTCACACGCCGCTGGTTCGCCTGAATCGCATCGGTAACGGACGCATTCTGGCGAAGGTGGAATCTCGTAACCCCAGCTTCAGCGTTAAGTGCCGTATCGGTGCCAACATGATTTGGGATGCCGAAAAGCGCGGCGTGCTGAAACCAGGCGTTGAACTGGTTGAACCGACCAGCGGTAATACCGGGATTGCACTGGCCTATGTAGCTGCCGCTCGCGGTTACAAACTCACCCTGACCATGCCAGAAACCATGAGTATTGAACGCCGCAAGCTGCTGAAAGCGTTAGGTGCAAACCTGGTGCTGACGGAAGGTGCTAAAGGCATGAAAGGCGCAATCCAAAAAGCAGAAGAAATTGTCGCCAGCAATCCAGAGAAATACCTGCTGCTGCAACAATTCAGCAATCCGGCAAACCCTGAAATTCACGAAAAAACCACCGGTCCGGAGATCTGGGAAGATACCGACGGTCAGGTTGATGTATTTATTGCTGGCGTTGGGACTGGCGGTACGCTGACTGGCGTCAGCCGCTACATTAAAGGCACCAAAGGCAAGACCGATCTTATATCTGTCGCCGTTGAGCCAACCGATTCTCCAGTTATCGCCCAGGCGCTGGCAGGTGAAGAGATTAAACCTGGCCCGCATAAAATTCAGGGTATTGGCGCTGGTTTTATCCCGGCTAACCTCGATCTCAAGCTGGTCGATAAAGTCATTGGCATCACCAATGAAGAAGCCATTTCTACCGCCCGTCGTCTAATGGAAGAAGAAGGTATTC
This sequence comes from Escherichia sp. AM3, assembly GCF_032029835.1. Lineage (NCBI taxonomy): Bacteria > Pseudomonadati > Pseudomonadota > Gammaproteobacteria > Enterobacterales > Enterobacteriaceae > Escherichia > Escherichia sp. AM3. The sequence goes on from NZ_JAVUPQ010000036.1 coordinate 7,811, forward strand.
TTGCAGGTATCTCTTCTGGAGCAGCTGTTGCCGCGGCGTTGAAACTACAAGAAGATGAAAGCTTTACCAACAAGAATATTGTGGTTATTCTACCATCATCGGGTGAGCGTTATTTAAGCACCGCATTGTTTGCCGATCTCTTCACTGAGAAAGAATTGCAACAGTAATGCCAGCTTGTTAAAAATGCGTAAAAAAGCACCTTTTTAGGTGCTTTTTTGTGGCCTGCTTCAAACTTTCGCCCCTCCTGGCATTGATTCAGCCTGTCGGAACTGGTATTTAACCAGACTAATTATTTTGATGCGCGAAATTAATCGTTACAGGAAAAGCCAAAGCTGAATCGATTTTATGATTTGGTTCAATTCTTCCTTTAGCGGCATAATGTTTAATGACGTACGAAACGTCAGCGGTCAACACCCGCCAGCAATGGACTGTATTGCGCTCTTCGTGCGTCGCGTCTGTTAAAAACTGGCGCTAACAATACAGGCTAAAGTCGAACCGCCAGGCTAGACTTTAGTTCCACAACACTAAACCTATAAGTTGGGGAAATACAATGTTCCAGCAAGAAGTTACCATTACCGCTCCGAACGGTCTGCACACCCGCCCTGCTGCCCAGTTTGTAAAAGAAGCTAAGGGCTTCACTTCTGAAATTACTGTGACTTCCAACGGCAAAAGCGCCAGCGCGAAAAGCCTGTTTAAACTGCAGACTCTGGGCCTGACTCAAGGTACCGTTGTGACTATCTCCGCAGAAGGCGAAGACGAGCAGAAAGCGGTTGAACATCTGGTTAAACTGATGGCGGAACTCGAGTAATTTCCCGGGTTCTTTTAAAAATCAGTCACAAGTAAGGTAGGGTTATGATTTCAGGCATTTTAGCATCCCCGGGTATCGCTTTCGGTAAAGCTCTGCTTCTGAAAGAAGACGAAATTGTCATTGACCGGAAAAAAATTTCTGCCGACCAGGTTGATCAGGAAGTTGAACGTTTTCTGAGCGGTCGTGCCAAGGCATCAGCCCAGCTGGAAACGATCAAAACGAAAGCTGGTGAAACGTTCGGTGAAGAAAAAGAAGCCATCTTTGAAGGGCATATTATGCTGCTCGAAGATGAGGAGCTGGAGCAGGAAATCATAGCCCTGATTAAAGATAAGCACATGACAGCTGACGCAGCTGCTCATGAAGTTATCGAAGGTCAGGCTTCTGCCCTGGAAGAGCTGGATGATGAATACCTGAAAGAACGTGCGGCTGACGTACGTGATATCGGTAAGCGCCTGCTGCGCAACATCCTGGGCCTGAAGATTATCGACCTGAGCGCCATTCAGGATGAAGTCATTCTGGTTGCCGCTGACCTGACGCCGTCCGAAACCGCACAGCTGAACCTGAAGAAGGTGCTGGGTTTCATCACCGACGCGGGTGGCCGTACTTCCCACACCTCTATCATGGCGCGTTCTCTGGAACTACCTGCTATCGTGGGTACCGGTAGCGTCACCTCTCAGGTGAAAAATGACGACTATCTGATTCTGGATGCCGTAAATAATCAGGTTTACGTCAATCCAACCAACGAAGTTATTGATAAAATGCGCGCTGTTCAGGAGCAAGTGGCTTCTGAAAAAGCAGAGCTTGCTAAACTGAAAGATCTGCCAGCTATTACGCTGGACGGTCACCAGGTAGAAGTATGCGCTAACATTGGTACGGTTCGTGACGTTGAAGGTGCAGAGCGTAACGGCGCTGAAGGCGTTGGTCTGTATCGTACTGAGTTCCTGTTCATGGACCGCGACGCACTGCCCACTGAAGAAGAACAGTTTGCTGCTTACAAAGCAGTGGCTGAAGCGTGTGGCTCGCAAGCGGTTATCGTTCGTACCATGGACATCGGCGGCGACAAAGAGCTGCCATACATGAACTTCCCGAAAGAAGAGAACCCGTTCCTCGGCTGGCGCGCTATCCGTATCGCGATGGATCGTAAAGAGATCCTGCGCGATCAGCTCCGCGCTATCCTGCGTGCCTCGGCTTTCGGTAAATTGCGCATTATGTTCCCGATGATCATCTCTGTTGAAGAAGTGCGTGCACTGCGCAAAGAGATCGAAATCTACAAACAGGAACTGCGCGACGAAGGTAAAGCGTTTGACGAGTCAATTGAAATCGGCGTAATGGTGGAAACACCGGCTGCCGCAACAATTGCACGTCATTTAGCCAAAGAAGTTGATTTCTTTAGTATCGGCACCAATGATTTAACGCAGTACACTCTGGCAGTTGACCGTGGTAATGATATGATTTCACACCTTTACCAGCCAATGTCACCGTCCGTGCTGAACTTGATCAAGCAAGTTATTGATGCTTCTCATGCTGAAGGCAAATGGACTGGCATGTGTGGTGAGCTTGCTGGCGATGAACGTGCTACACTTCTGTTGCTGGGGATGGGTCTGGACGAATTCTCTATGAGCGCCATTTCTATCCCGCGCATTAAGAAGATTATCCGTAACACGAACTTCGAAGATGCGAAGGTGTTAGCAGAGCAGGCTCTTGCTCAACCGACAACGGACGAGTTAATGACGCTGGTTAACAAGTTCATTGAAGAAAAAACAATCTGCTAATCCACGAGATGCGGCCCAATTTACTGCTTAGGAGAAGATCATGGGTTTGTTCGATAAACTGAAATCTCTGGTTTCCGACGACAAGAAGGATACCGGAACTATTGAGATCATTGCTCCGCTCTCTGGCGAGATCGTCAATATCGAAGACGTGCCGGATGTCGTTTTTGCGGAAAAAATCGTTGGTGATGGTATTGCTATCAAACCAACGGGTAACAAAATGGTCGCGCCAGTAGACGGCACCATTGGTAAAATCTTTGAAACCAACCACGCATTCTCTATCGAATCTGATAGCGGCGTTGAACTGTTCGTCCACTTCGGTATCGACACCGTTGAACTGAAAGGCGAAGGCTTCAAGCGTATTGCTGAAGAAGGTCAGCGCGTGAAAGTTGGCGATACTGTCATTGAATTTGATCTGCCGCTGCTGGAAGAGAAAGCCAAGTCTACCCTGACTCCGGTTGTTATCTCCAACATGGACGAAATCAAAGAACTGATCAAACTGTCCGGTAGCGTAACCGTGGGTGAAACCCCGGTTATCCGCATCAAGAAGTAATTCTTGCCGCAGTGAAAAATGGCGCCCATCGGCGCCATTTTTTTATGCTTCCGCCAGCGGCGGCAAAATCAATTCATCGCTCTCATGCTGCTGGGTGTAGCGCATCACTTCCAGTACGCGCAACCCCGCTCGGTGCACTGCATCGGTTAACGCCTTCCCTTTCAGCAAGCCACTGATGAGCTGAGCACAAAACAGGTCGCCAGTCCCTTTCAGGTCGGTTTTTACCCGTGAATGGGAAATGACATTCACGCTGTCGGCGGTGACCACCACAACCTGCATCTCCTGATTTTCTTCATTACCGGAGGCGCTGGTAACCACCACCCATTTTAATGTGTCTGAAAGCAGACTTTTTGCGGCAGCAATGGCACTGTCGAGATCGCGGCAATTTTTACCGGTCAGGATTTCCAACTCAAAGATATTGGGGGTAATTCCCTGCGCCAGCGGCAGTAAATATTGTCGATACGCTTCGGGAAGGTCAGGTTTGACATAAATTCCGCTATCAATATCGCCAATCACCGGATCGACCATGATCAATAGGTCAGGATGGTCTTTGCGTAGCGCAGTCAGCCACTCGGCAAGGATTTTGATTTGCGATGCCGTTCCCATATAGCCCGTGGTTACAGCACGAAGTTGGCGCAGCGCATCACGCTCCTGAAGCGCACGCAAATAGCCGCTAAACCATTCGTCCGGAATCGCACCACCGTAGAAAGTGTCATAATGCGGCGTATTGCTCAGCAATACCGTCGGCACGGCAAAGACATTCAGGCCGTTCTGTTTGATAGCAGGCACGGCAATGCTGTTGCCCACGCTGCCGTAAACCACCTGCGACTGCACGGCGACGATATCCGCCTGCAGTGCCCTACTCTTATCGTTAAACAACAACAAACTACTCATTTAATTTTTTCTCCTTGCCGATGATCCTCATCGTAATCCAACCGAAACTTTACCTGATTCTGGCAGTCAAATCGGCTATCACAAAACAAGGATAAGGTAATTCAATGAAGAAAATCATTTGTCTGGTCATTACACTACTAATGACACTCCCCGTTTACGCGAAGTTAACTGCCCATGAAGAAGCCCGCATCAACGCCATGCTGGAGGGGTTAGCACAGAAAAAGGATTTGATATTTGTGCGCAACGGTGATGAACATACCTGCTATGAAGCGGTTTCTCATCTGCGTCTGAAGCTCGGCAATACCCGTAACCGCATTGACACTGCCGAGCAGTTTATTGATAAGGTTGCTTCGTCGTCATCGATTACTGGGAAGCCGTATATTGTGAAGATCCCCGGTAAGAGCGATGAGAACGCACAGCCTTTTTTACATGCGTTAATTGCGCAGACGGATAAAACGGTGCCTGCGGAAGGAAATTAATCCGCTTTGGGAAGGCATTTACAGGAGGTAACATGAAAAAACGCTTTATTTATCACGATGAAAAATCGAATAAATTTTGGTGGATAGATTACGAAGGGGATAGTTTAGCTGTCAACTATGGCAAGGTAGGTAGTATTGGTAAATTCCAGACAAAAGAGTTCGATAATGAAGAACAGTGTCTGAAAGAAGCCAGTAAATTGATTGCCGCAAAAATGAAGAAAGGCTATCAAGAAGATCCAAAGTTTAACTTCATGGATCGCTACTATTTTGATGATGAAGAAATTGGGTTACATGTTAAAACGTCACACCCAAACTTCCAGTGCCATTTTACTGATCCACTTTATATGTGTTGCTGGGATGAAGAATCTCCTTTTGGCAGCGATGAAGGTGCTGATGCTCTAAACGTTCTTGAAAATAGCCTCCGTAAAGAGCCGGATCTGGACTGTGCTGATTTCCCTCAAATGTTAATTGAAACTATGTGGGGTATGAAATACATCGCTATGGACAGTATTCTTGAAGAGGATTTTCGTGCGCAATTACTAGTCGATGAAATGAGCACTATCCAGAGCAATATGATTACCTACGCAACTGCATTCGGTCAGATTAAAGTCATGGGTAAAATCTCCCATAAACTTAAAAAGATGGGACTCAATGCACTAGCGCGTCATCAGCTTACCGCAAAAATTCTTCAATGGGGTGACGGTCAGGACTCACCAATACTTCAAAAAATGATTGATGACCTTACGGCGTTTCCTCACGAAAATTAAATACTGCATTTGTCGGCAGCAACAACTGTTAAAAAAGTGCGCTTTGTTTATGCCGGATGCGGCGTAAACGCCTTATCCGGCCTACAAAATCGTGCTAATTCAATATATTGTAGAAACCTTGTAGGCCTGATAAGCGTAGCGCATCAGGCAGTTTTGCGTTTGTCATCAGTCTCCGATGCTATTAATCCTTAAATCCCCGCCCCCTGGCTAAAGTGCTCTTCCCCAAACACCCCGGTGGAAAGGTAGCGATCGCCACGATCGCAGATGATCGCCACCACCACCGCACCAGGGTTAGCTTTTGCCACCCGCAGTGCTCCGGCAACCGCGCCGCCGGAGCTGACGCCACAGAATATTCCTTCCCGCACCGCCAGTTCGCGCATGGTGTTTTCCGCATCGCGCTGATGAATATCCAGCACCTCATCCACCAGAGAAGCGTTGAAAATCCCCGGCAGATATTCCGCAGGCCAGCGGCGAATGCCGGGAATGCTACTGCCCTCTTCCGGCTGCAGGCCAACAATGGTCACCGGTTTGGATTGTTCGCGCATAAAGCGTGAAACGCCGGTGATAGTGCCGGTTGTTCCCATGCTGGAGACAAAATGGGTAATGCGCCCGCCAGTTTGCTGCCAGATTTCCGGCCCGGTAGTGGTGTAATGGGCGTAAGGGTTATCGGGATTATTGAACTGATCGAGCAGCTTTCCTTCACCACGATTAGCCATCTCCAGCGCCAGATCGCGCGCACCTTCCATGCCCTGCTCTTTGGTGACAAGAATCAGTTCCGCACCATAAGCACGCATCGCCGCACGGCGTTCCTGGCTCATGTTGTCGGGCATCAGCAATTTCATGCGATAGCCTTTAAGCGCGGCAATCATTGCCAGCGCAATGCCGGTGTTACCACTGGTGGCTTCGATTAACACATCACCCGGTTTAATTTCCCCGCGCTTTTCCGCCTCTACGATCATCGAAAGCGCCGCACGATCTTTTACCGAACCTGCCGGGTTATTGCCTTCCAGTTTTAACCACACTTCACTGCCGTTATTCGGCCCCATTCGCTGCAACTTCACCAGAGGCGTATTGCCTATTGTTTGTCCTAATGTACTCACGATCTCTATCCATACGTGGTGTTGCCTGATGCGACGCTTGCGCGTCTTATCAGGCCTACAGGTTACAAACCTTGCCATTAAAAAGCCCGGATCGCGGGAAGCGCCTCCGGGCGTTTAACATTCACACAACCTATCAGGCGCTTTGTGCGAGAGCAAGTTCCTCATCGCGGGTTTCGATACGCTCGTCGCCGTTATACAGCCGCGCATGTTGCAGACCAACGAATAAACGCTCGCCACGCTGCGGGGCATCGTCGCCATGCATCACGACCGTCAGCGGTTCGTTGTACCACCCCAGCGGCTGCACCACTAATTGGGTGTAGTGACCTTTCGGGCTGGCTTCCAGTACCTGTACCGGCAGCGGCGAATCGAGGCTGGTACGGCGGCTGATATCCACTTCCCAAGGGCGCAGGAAGAGATCCACCGGCCCCTGATACGCAGGTGTGTAGCCCAGCGGCCAGCGATGCGCGCCAACATGGAACTGCCCGCCGCGAATGGTTCCCTGCAGGCGGTTCACTTCGCCCATAAATTCGAGCACAAAACGGGTCGCCGGTTCGCGCCATACCTGATCCGGCGCGTCAGCCTGTTCAATATTGCCCTGGCTCATCACAACTACACGATCAGCTACTTCGGTCGCTTCTTCCTGATCGTGGGTCACAAAAACGCTGGTGAATTTTAGTTCTTCATGGAGTTGACGCAGCCAGCGACGCAGCTCTTTACGCACCTGCGCATCCAGCGCGCCAAACGGTTCATCAAGCAGCAGAATTTGCGGTTCCACAGCCAGCGCGCGCGCCAGCGCCACGCGCTGTTTCTGGCCGCCGGAAAGCTGCGCCGGATAACGATCCGCCAGATGGGCAAGCTGGACCATTTCCAGCAATTTTGTCACTTTCGCTTTGATGGCTGCGGCATTCGGGCGCTCGCGACGCGGCAGCACCGTCAGGCCAAAAGCGATATTGTCGAACACCGTCATATGGCGGAACAGCGCGTAATGCTGGAACACGAAACCGACTTTACGATCACGTGCGTGCAGGCGGCTCACGTCGGTGCCGTGGAAGCGAATATGCCCGCTGGTTTGATGTTCCAGCCCGGCGATAATGCGCAGCAGCGTGGTTTTCCCGGAACCGGACGGCCCCAGCAACGCGACCATCTGACCTGAAGGAATATCCAGTGAGATATCGTTCAGCACCTGGGTGCGACCAAACGACTTCTTAATATTGGCAATCTCAATGCTCATGATGTTCCTCCTGCTGTGCGCGTTTTTCCTGATTCTCCAGGCGCCACTGCAACATACTTTTTAAAAACAGGGTGATAATCGCCATCAGCGTTAACAGCGCCGCAGCGGTAAAGGAGCCGACGGTGTTGTAGTCCTGCTCCAGCAATTCAATCTGTAACGGCAGCGACAGGGTTTCGCCGCGAATCGAGCCGGAAACCACCGACACTGCGCCAAACTCGCCAATCGCGCGGGCGTTGGTCAGCACCACGCCATAAAGCAGCGCCCAGCGAATGTTCGGCAATGTGACGCGGCGAAACATCTGCCAGCCAGACGCGCCAAGCAAAATTGCCGCTTCGTCTTCCTGGCTGCCCTGGCTTAACATCACCGGCACCAGCTCGCGCACCACAAACGGACACGTCACGAAGATCGTGACCAGCACCATTCCGGGCCAAGAGAACATAATTTGCAGATTATGTTCATCCAGCCAGCCGCCGAGCGGGCCGTTGGAGCCGTAGAACAGCAGATACACCAGACCGGCAACCACTGGCGATACGGCAAAAGGAATGTCCAGTAGCGTCAGCAGTAACTGGCGTCCGGGGAAGTTAAAGCGCGTCACCAGCCAGGCCAGCAGAATGCCGAACACCAGGTTCACCGGTACGGCAATCAGCGCAATCATCACCGTCAGCCAAATCGCGTGCAACATGTCCGGATCGGCCAGATTCTGTAAAACCGGCATCAGCCCCTTGCTGAATGCCTGCACGAAGATGTAAATCATCGGCACCAGCAGGATGAACGCCGAAACCAGCATCCCGATGCCAATCAGAAACCATTTGCCCCAGTTAATCGGGCGCGCGTCATAACGCTTCAATTGTGTCACTTCCGCCATTAATGACCTACCACACGCCGACCAAAGCGACTTTGCAGAGTGTTAATTGAGAACAGCAGTATCAGGGATGCCGCGAGGATCACCGAAGCAATCGCGCTCGCCGCCGGGTAATCAAACTCCTGCAAGCGCACAAAAATCATCAGCGACGTCACTTCCGTCTTCCACGCGATATTTCCGGCGATAAAAATCACCGCGCCAAATTCACCAAGACTACGGGTAAACGACAGCGCCACGCCCGCCACCAGCGCCGGAGAAAGCTCCGGCAGCACCACTTTGCAGAAACTCTGCCAGCGCGTTGCACCAAGTGTTTCCGCCGCTTCTTCATATTCCGGGCCTAACTCTTGCAGCACCGGCTGCACGGTACGTACCACAAACGGAATGCTGGTAAAGGCCATCGCCACCGCAATCCCCAGCCAGGTATAGGTGACTTTGATATCAAACTTCGCCAGCCATTCACCGTAAAAACCGTTTACAGAAAAGAGCGAGGCCAGCGTTAAACCGGCGACTGCCGTTGGCAGCGCAAAGGGTAAATCCATCAGCGCATCAAGCAGCGTGCGGCCAGGGAAGCGATAACGAGTTAAGATCCACGCCATCAGCAGACCGAAAACGCCGTTAAAAATCGATGCCACAAACGCCGACAGCAGCGTCACTTTGTAGGCTGCGACCACCTGCGGGTTGGTGATCACCTCCCAGTACTGCGCCCAGCTCATCTGGGCCAGCTGCATCACCAGCGCGGAGAGTGGCAGCAGCAAAATCAGGCAAACAAACAGCAGACTGGTGCCGAGGCTTAAGGTAAAGCCCGGCAGCACGCGTCTTGAAGAAACCGCAAACATTAATTACGCCCCGCCGCTAACAGCTTGTCTAACTCGCCGCCGCTGGTGAAGTGGGTTTTCATCACTTCCGGCCAGGAGCCAAATTTGTCTTCCACGCGGAACAGCTCGGTCTGCGGGAATTTATCTTTCAGTTTGTCCATGACTTCCGGGCTATTCACGCGGTAGTAATAGTCGGTGATGATGGTTTGCGCCTGCGGGCTGTAGAGCCAGTTCAGGTAGGCTTTGGCGGCTTTTTCCGTACCGTTGGCCTGCACGTTTTTATCGACCCACGCCACCGGGAATTCCGCCAGAATGTTGGTTTTCGGAATCACCACTTCAAAGCCCTGCGCTTCATACTGTTTGCGGATGTTGTTCACTTCCGACTCGAAGCTGATCAGCACATCGCCCAGGCCGCGCTCGGCGAAGGTGGTGGTCGCGCCACGACCGCCGGTATCGAACACTTCAACGTTTTTCAGGAACTGAGTCATAAACTGTTCGGTTTTGGCTTTGTCGCCACCGTCAGCTTTGTCCGCTGCGCCCCATGCCGCCAGATAGGTATAACGCGCGTTACCCGACGTTTTCGGGTTTGGGAAAATCAGCTTCACGTCGGAGCGCACCAGGTCGTTCCAGTCGTGGATATTCTTCGGGTTGCCCTTACGCACCAGGAAGCCCATGGTGGAGTAGAACGGCGAGCTGTTATTCGGCAGGCGCGACTGCCAGTCGGCCGGGATCAGCTTGCCTTTGTCATGCAGGATTTGTACGTCGGTCACCTGGTTATAAGTGACAACGTCTGCTTTTAAGCCCTGCAAAATTGCCAGCGCCTGTTTTGATGACCCGGCATGAGATTGTTTTATCGTCAGTTTGTCACCGCCGTTATCTTTGGCCCATTGTTGCTCAAACGGCGGGTTCAGGGCGGCAAACAGCTCGCGGGAGACGTCATAAGAACTGTTCAGCAGTTCCGTTGCCTGTACATGGCCCGCCAGCAGCAGAGAAGCGACCAGCGCGAGTGAGTTCTTTTTCAGTAAGTTAACGGCCATTGCGCACCCTTATAAATTTAATGACTTTCTAATAGCCATCATATTTATAACGGACGTGAAAGGAGTAACGGTTTTATATACCGTTTGGTGATTTGGAAGTTGAAAAGGGAATAAGACGAAATCCTCCCCACAAATGCAGGGAGGAAACAGAGGTGAATCAGATACCGACGCTAACCGTCTCCGGCAGTGTGCTGCCGCCATCAATCACATTCTGTGTACCGGTTAAATAGCTGGATTCATCCGATGCGAGGAAGGCCGCCAGTTCGCCGACTTCCAGCGGATCGGCGAGGCGACGCATCGGGATTGCTTTCGCCATTTCAGTCAGCACCGACTCTGGATCTTCCGGGTTCGACTGGCGGGCAATGCTTTCCGCCATTGGTGTGCGCACGTATCCCGGGCAAATGGCGTTAACGCGAATACCAGACTGCGCGTACTCCACCGCCAGCGATTTTGTCAGGCCAACAATCGCCGCTTTCGTTAAGGCGTACGCCGTTTCGCCAGGATCGGCCACCATATCACCAGTGACTGAAGACATCATCACAATGCGACCATCTTTGCGGGCAATCATCTCCGGCAGCACCGCCTTCGTGACGTTCCATACACCTTTAATATTGATGTCAATATGGAAATCGCGATCGTCATCGCTCATATCGAGGAAACTGCCCAGACGACAAACGCCTGCGTTATTCACCAGGATATCAATGCGCCCTTCTTTTTCCTTCGCGCGTTTGATAGCTGCGGCTACCGACGCCGGGTCACGCACATCGGCGACAACCGCCGTACAGCGATGACCACGACCACACAGTTCGTCCGCCAGCTTTTCGATCTCAGGGGAGATATCCAGCAAGATTAGGTTTGCGCCATGACGCGCAAAAGTTCTGGCAATTCCTTCGCCAATTCCCTGCAATGCGCCCGTAATCAGTGCTGTCTTGCCCGTGAGTTTACCCATTTTAATGCTCTCCTTGTTAATACAGAGCGTTACACTCCATTCCCTCTGAAAATACAGGATAAACAAAATATTGCTGCGGATCAGCTCACTAATTCAGGAAAATCTCAATCCAGTCGCTGCTTTATGCATCATTTCAGGCGTTGTGTTAGCTCACTGCTGCGCTGAATCATTTTCAATGACTCCACATCATTGAGTTGCACAAGACCAACAAACAGTAAATCGGTAACAGAATTTTGCGCCGTGCGGGTAGACATCGACGAGCTACGCCATTCGGTTTCACCGGAAACGGTATCGAGCGTGAAATGCGCCAGCCGCCGCAGCGGAGAGTCAGCCAGAGAAGTAATGGCAATCACCGTTGCCCCCTGCTTTCGTGCCGCTTCTGCGCACAAGACAATCTCTTTTTTACTGCCGCTGTAAGAGATAGCGATTTGTACATCGCCTTTTTTCAACGCCTGGGAAACGGTAGCTTGTACGTGCGTGTCGGCTTCGCAGGCCACGCGATAGCCAATTTTCATCAGTTTGAACGACAGATCGCGCCCCACCAGCGCCGATCCGCCCAGGCCCGTTATCTGGATAAACGGTGCTTTACTGATGACCTCAATGATTTTTTGCAGCCGCGCGTAGTCGAACAACGCACAGGTTTGCTCCAGCGCCAGCTCTTTTTCGCGATTCAATTTGCGGGCAATCACTTCCAGCGAATCATCACTGGTAATCGAACTGTGCAGGTGCAGCGCCGTGGCATTCGTTTTCTCCCGGCTGGCACTGTATTCGCCAATTAACGCCATACGCAATTCAGTAAATCCTTGCGCGCCGAGCTTCTGGGCAAATTTCACAATACTCGACTGGCTGATGCCGAGCTGTTTCGCCATCTTGCGCGAAGAGACGGATTTCAGCTCACTCACGTTGGCCCGCAGAAAGTCAGCAATTTTTTGCTCGTTCCCGGTAAATTCACTTTCCGCATTGCGTATTTTCGTCAGGTACAACATCTTCCACTCTCCTGGGCTGGCAGCAAAAATTCCGCTTAAGTTCTTATGACGCTCTTCACACTCTGCGAGTGTAGACTCAATGATTCCTTTAAGTCTGTCAATTCGGGATATATGATTCCATACATCTGCAATTATTTGATCGTAAATAGTAAGGTCACCACCGATGCAATTTGAAAAGATGATTACTGAAGGCTCGAACACCGCCTCGGCTGAAATTGACCGCGTATCGACGCTGGAAATGTGCCGGATTATCAACGATGAAGATAAAACCGTACCGCTTGCCGTTGAGCGCGTACTGCCGGATATCGCCGCGGCGATCGATGTTATCCACGCCCAGGTAAGCGGCGGCGGGCGTCTGATTTACCTCGGTGCGGGAACATCCGGTCGTCTGGGGATTCTGGATGCCAGCGAATGTCCGCCCACCTACGGCGTGAAACCGGGTCTGGTGGTTGGTTTGATTGCTGGCGGCGAATATGCCATTCAGCACGCGGTGGAAGGCGCGGAAGATAGCCGGGAAGGCGGTGTTAATGATCTGAAAAATATTAATTTAACGGCACAGGATGTGGTGGTTGGCATTGCTGCCAGCGGTCGCACGCCGTATGTGATTGCCGGACTGGAATACGCACGCCAGCTCGGCTGCCGCACAGTGGGAATTTCCTGTAATCCGGGGAGCGCCGTTTCAACCACCGCTGAGTTTGCCATTACACCGATTGTAGGTGCCGAAGTTGTTACCGGTTCTTCGCGGATGAAAGCAGGTACAGCGCAGAAACTGGTGCTCAATATGCTTTCCACCGGGCTGATGATTAAATCCGGCAAAGTGTTCGGCAACCTGATGGTCGATGTGGTCGCCACCAACGAAAAACTGCATGTGCGCCAGGTCAATATTGTTAAAAACGCCACCGGATGTAGCGCAGAACAAGCGGAAGCGGCGTTAATTGCTTGCGAGCGCAACTGTAAAACGGCCATTGTGATGGTGCTGAAAAATCTCGATGCCGCAGAAGCTAAAAAACGCCTGGATCAACACGGCGGCTTTATTCGTCAGGTTTTAGACAAGGAATAACCCATGGCCAAAGAGATCAGCAGTGAACTTCTGAACACCATTCTTACCCGTGTCGGCGGACCGGGAAATATCGCCAGTTGTGGTAACTGTATGACGCGCCTGCGTCTGGGTGTACATGACAGTTCACTGGTTGATCCCAATATCAAAACGCTGGAAGGCGTGAAGGGCGTCATTTTGACCAGCGACCAGGTGCAGGTCGTTTTTGGGCCTGGTAAAGCACATCGTGCCGCAAAAGCGATGAGCGAGCTGCTGGGCGAGGCACCGGTACAGGATGCCGCAGAAATCGCCGCCCAGAACAAACGTCAGTTAAAAGCCAAACAAACCTCCGGCGTGCAACAATTTCTCGCCAAATTCGCCACCATCTTCACGCCGCTGATCCCCGGTTTTATTGCCGCCGGTCTGCTGCTGGGGATAGCGACGTTAATTGCCACGGTGATGCACGTTCCGGCAGATGCTCAGGGAACACTACCCGATGCGCTGAATTTTATGAAGGTGTTCAGCAAAGGTTTGTTCACTTTCCTGGTGATTCTGGTGGGCTATAACGCCGCCCAGGCATTTGGCGGCACGGGCGTAAATGGCGCAATTATCGCCGCGCTCTTTTTGCTCGGTTATAACCCCGCAGCGACCACCGGTTACTACGCCGGTTTTCACGATTTCTTTGGTCTGCCCATCGATCCGCGCGGCAATATTATCGGCGTGCTGATTGCCGCGTGGGCCTGCGCCCGCATTGAAGGCATGGTGCGCCGCTTTATGCCGGACGATCTCGACATGCTGCTGACCTCGTTAATCACCCTGCTGATCACCGCTACGCTTGCGTACCTGATCATTATGCCGCTGGGTGGCTGGTTATTCGAAGGTATGTCATGGCTGTTTATGCACCTGAACAGTAATCCGTTCGGTTGTGCGGTTTTAGCCGGGCTGTTCCTGATCGCCGTGGTATTTGGCGTGCATCAGGGCTTTATTCCTGTTTACCTCGCGTTAATGGACAGCCAGGGATTCAACAGCTTATTTCCCATCCTTTCAATGGCAGGCGCGGGCCAGGTGGGCGCGGCGCTGGCACTCTACTGGCGGGCGCAACCGCACAGTGCGCTACGCAGTCAGGTACGCGGGGCGATTATTCCCGGCCTGCTGGGCGTTGGTGAACCGCTGATTTACGGTGTCACCCTGCCCCGCATGAAGCCGTTTGTTACCGCCTGTTTAGGCGGCGCGGCGGGCGGTTTGTTTATCGGCCTGATAGCCTGGTGGGGTCTGCCGATGGGCTTAAACAGCGCCTTTGGGCCGTCTGGTCTGGTAGCGCTGCCGCTGATGACTTCCGCACAAGGCATCCTTCCGGCCATGGCGGTTTATGCTGGCGGGATTCTGGTGGCATGGGTTTGCGGGTTTATTTTCACCACGCTCTTTGGCTGCCGTAACGTCAATCTGGACTGATATCATGAAACGGACAATGCTCTATCTTTCTCTGCTGGCTGTTAGTTGTAGCGTCAGCGCCGCAAAATACCCTGTTCTGACAGAAAGCTCGCCAGAGAAAGCAGGGTTTAACGTCGAACGGCTTAACCAGATGGATCGCTGGATTAGCCAGCAAGTTGATGTCGGTTATCCCGGCGTAAACCTGCTGATCATTAAAGATAATCAGATTGTGTATCGCAAAGCCTGGGGAGCGGCGAAAAAGTACGATGGCAGCGTGTTGATGGAACAGCCTGTCAAAGCCACCACCGGGACGCTGTATGACCTGGCCTCAAACACCAAAATGTACGCCACGAACTTCGCCCTGCAAAAGCTGATGAGCGAAGGCAAACTGCATCCTGACGATCGGATTGCGAAATATATTCCGGGGTTTGCCGATAGTCCAAATGACACCATTAAAGGCAAAAACACCCTGCGGATTTCTGACCTGCTGCATCACAGCGGCGGTTTCCCGGCAGATCCGCAATACCCGAATAAAGCGGTCGCGGGCGCGTTATATTACCAGGATAAAGGCCAGACGCTGGAGATGATCAAGCGCACGCCGCTAGAGTATCAGCCCGGCAGCAAGCATATTTACAGTGATGTCGATTATATGCTGCTTGGATTTATCGTCGAGTCGGTCACCGGTCAGCCGCTTGACCGCTATGTTGAAGAGTCGATTTATCGCCCGCTCGGCCTGACACATACGGTATTTAACCCGCTGCTGAAAGGCTTTAAACCGCAACAAATTGCCGCCACGGAATTGAACGGCAATACCCGCGATGGCGTGATCCATTTCCCGAATATCCGCACCTCCACTCTCTGGGGTCAGGTGCACGATGAAAAAGCCTTTTATTCGATGGGCGGCGTTTCCGGGCACGCAGGTTTGTTTTCCAATACCGGCGATATTGCGGTGTTAATGCAAACGATGCTGAACGGCGGGGGCTATGGTGATGTGCAGCTGTTCAATGCGGAAACGGTGAAGATGTTCACCACCAGCTCTAAGGAAGATGCCACTTTTGGCCTCGGCTGGCGCGTGAATGGTAATGCCACCATGACGCCGACGTTTGGCACGCTGGCAAGCCCGCAAACCTACGGTCACACTGGCTGGACCGGAACGGTGACCGTTATCGATCCGGTGAATCATATGGCGATTGTGATGTTAAGCAACAAGCCACATTCTCCAGTTGCCGATCCGCAAAAGAATCCCAATATGTTCGAAAGCGGTCAGTTGCCGATTGCAACTTATGGTTGGGTAGTTGATCAGGTGTATGCGGCGTTAAAGCAGAAGTAATAAAAAGGCCAGTCAGTAATGTTACTGGCTGGTCTGAGAGTGCTGACAAACGCAAAACTGCCTGATGCGCTACGCTTATCAGGCCTACGTGGAGCCCACAATATATTGAATTAGCACGATTTCGTAGGCCGGATAAGGCGTTCACGCCGCATCCGGCGTGTACAACGCGCACTTGGTCAACAATCTGAGGCCAGTCAGTAATGTTACTGCCTGGCCTTTAATCAATGAATCAGAAACGCTTACAGCGCCATCAACTTGTCCAGCGACGGTGCGAAATAATAGCCGCCGGTTACCGGTTTGGTGAAACGCAACATCGCATCACGCTTACCATCGGTATCGCCAAACATGCTCAGCAGTTGCTGCTCAATGTTATGCAGACGCGCGCAGTAGGCGCAGAAGTACAGACCGTGAGTGCCACTGGCGGTGCCGTACGGCAGGCTCTGGCGAACAATCTTCAGCCCTTTGCCATCTTCTTTCAGATCAACGCGGGTGAGGTGAGAGGTTTCCGGACGTTCGTCGCCGTCGATCTCTTCGTTATCTTCTTTGGTGCGCCCGATCATCATCTCCTGATCGTGAACGCTCATCCGGTTGAGCTGCTTCAGATTGTGCTCCCAACGCTGCACAAACACATAGCTGCCGCCCGCATCCACGCCGTCTTTGATAACCGCCACTTCGCGGCGCGTCTCTTCACCCGCCGGGTTTTCAGTACCGTCAACGAAGCCGCTCAGGTCACGCTCTTCAACCCAACGGAAGCCGTGGATCTCTTCTTTCACTTCAATGCAGTCACCAAAGGCTTCCATCGCCGCCTGGGCGACAGAGAAGTTTACGTCGTGACGCAGAGAAAGAATGTGGATCAACACATCGAACTGGGTCGTCGGCGCAAGGCCTTTACCGTAGCCCGGAAAATCTTTCAGCTCTTCTGCCCCAACGCCGCCGCTCAGAGCGCGCCAGGTGTTGTTACCAAAGGCAACCACCGCACCAAGATGCGCGTCCGGGAATTTCGCTTCAAAAGTTGCCAGTTTGTCGGCAAATGTTTTACTGGCCGCACGCAGGGCGTCAACTTCCCCTTTCACGTTGGCTTCGATCCAAATCGCCGCGCGGCAATGTTCTGGCAAAATGCCACTCTGAACCTGAGACATTGTTCCTCCTGAAAATAATAATGCCACGCAATCCGTGGCATTGTTGAGCGCTATTTTACGTGTTTTTTCGCGGCGGCGGTTTGTTCAGACGCAAATTAACGCCGCCAGATAATTTTACTGACTTTCCAGTTTTTCAGGGTATCGTCCGAAGGCATTAACCCTTCAGGACCACGCCATTCCCCGCTGAACTGGTAGCTAATATGTTGACTGCCTTCGGCTTTACATTCGACGGCACGATTATCATCACCATCAGCTTTTTGGCAATTGCCAAATGCTTTGCTGTAAAGGTCGCTAAACGGTGTACCGATTTTAACACCGGTGTCAGCAGGAATATCGCTATCCAGCACGTCAATGCGACTGATCGTGCCTTGATCGCCGTTAATCACCATCGCCACGTTGTCGCCCTTCATCACTTCAAAAAAGCGCACCACGTTGCCGTTCGCGGATTTCATTCCGCTGCGCAGGCGATAATCGCCATCAAGCGCATCGGCAATGGCTTGTTCTTGCAGTGGTGTGGACGCCGTTAATTCACCCACGCCCTGCTCGCTCACTTTGGTGGACGATCCAAACCAGTTCCACGGGTTAGCGGCAGACCAGTTAACTGACGACATCGTGGAACAGCCGGTCAGCATCAATGGCATAGCGCATAACATTAAACGCAGCGATTTCATGTCACTTCCTTTGGTTATTCAATAACGTTGCTTGGAGTGCAAATTCACCAAAAAGTGCCGTTATTCTTTTTCTTCATTAAAACAAGCGCGTAAACGTCGATTGGTCAGCAGCCAGATTAACGCCACAATATCCGCCACTACCAGCGCCAGACCGATACCGCTAACGGATTCACCGTTCAGCCACAGCCACGGTTGCCAGCAAAGTAAAACCACCTGCGCCAACAGCAACAGAAAATAGAGTACACGCCAGGTGCGAGGAAACGTAGCCCGCCGACCGCTCAACAAAAACGCCAGCACCGCCGGAATGCCAGGAATCAGCCCCAGCCAGAAATTATCGTGATCGGGATAAAACAGATTTAACAGCGCAGTACCCTGCTCGCGCGACGCACCGGCAATGACAAACAGCACCCAGGTTCGCGCCTGAAGCAATAGCACAAGCCAGAAGAGCAAGGGTAAACGCAGGCGACCGTGCGCATCATAATGGACAGGATGAAACTCAGTACTCTTCATCTTCAATCAAACGCTTACCCAGACTCAGCACGTCGGCGTGTTCATATCCCAGGCGTTCATACATTCCGAGCACCATGTCGTTATCTTCCGGCACGTTGATCTGAATTTTCGGGCAGCCGCGAGCAATCAGCTTTTTCTCCAGCCGGTTAAGCAACGCATTGGCAATTCCACGCCCACGAAACTCTGGATGCACGCCAAGATAATAAGCAGACCCGCGATGCCCGTCATAACCGCCCATCACCGTTCCGACCACTTCACCGTTTACCTCAGCGACCAGAAACAAACTGACGTCATGGTTCATCTTACGCTCGATGTCCATTTCCGGATCGTTCCACGGACGCAGCAAGTCGCAACGCTCCCAAAGGGTGATGACCTCTTCGAAATCTTCCTGGCGAAATACGCGTATCTCCATGGTATTCGTTACCTTTTTGCGGGTTAAAAGGCTGATTATGGCGTGAACGGTCGAATTAGCCAATATCTGACGAAAATCGGTTGAAAAAGTGGCATAATGGGGAGTTGTCAACTATTGAAATGAAAAGTAAAACAATTCTCAACATCAAACCGTCGTAACGGATTACGCGATACGATATAACATCTGGAACTTTATTATTACAACTCAGGCCGTATGAGCACTTTTAAATCACTAAAAACACTCACTTCGCGCCGCCAGGTGCTGAAAGCCGGTTTGGCTGCCCTGACGTTGTCAGGAATGTCGCAAGCCATCGCCAAAGACGAACCTTTAAAAACCAGCAACGGACACAGCAAGCCAAAAGCCAAAAAATCTGGCGGCAAACGTGTCGTTGTTCTCGATCCAGGCCACGGCGGAATTGATACCGGAGCGATCGGACGCAACGGTTCGAAAGAAAAACATGTGGTGCTGGCGATTGCTAAAAACGTCCGTTCCATTTTGCGTAATCATGGGATTGATGCGCGTTTAACGCGTTCTGGCGATACGTTTATCCCACTTTACGATCGCGTTGAAATCGCCCATAAACATGGCGCAGATCTGTTTATGTCAATTCATGCCGATGGCTTTACCAACCCGAAAGCTTCCGGTGCTTCGGTATTTGCCCTCTCTAACCGTGGGGCAAGTAGCGCAATGGCGAAATACCTGTCTGAACGCGAAAACCGCGCCGATGAAGTTGCCGGTAAAAAGGCGACTGACAAGGATCACCTATTGCAGCAAGTGCTGTTTGATCTGGTGCAAACCGATACTATTAAAAACAGCCTGACGCTCGGCTCGCATATTCTGAAAAAGATTAAGCCGGTGCATAAACTGCATAGCCGCAACACCGAACAAGCCGCGTTTGTGGTGTTGAAATCGCCGTCGGTTCCTTCGGTGCTGGTGGAAACCTCGTTTATCACCAACCCGGAAGAAGAGCGGCTGTTAGGCACGGCGGCGTTTCGTCAGAAAATCGCCACAGCGATTGCTGAAGGCGTGATCAGTTATTTCCACTGGTTCGACAACCAGAAAGCACATTCGAAAAAGCGATAAGTTATGAAACCCGACGCACACCAGGTTAAACAGTTTCTGCTCAACCTTCAGGATACGATTTGTCAGCAGCTGACCGCCGTCGATGGCGCAGAATTTGTCGAAGATAGTTGGCAGCGCGAAGCTGGCGGCGGCGGGCGTAGTCGGGTGTTGCGTAATGGTGGTGTTTTCGAACAGGCAGGCGTCAACTTTTCGCATGTCCACGGTGAGGCGATGCCTGCTTCCGCCACCGCTCATCGCCCGGAACTTGCCGGGCGCAGTTTCGAGGCGATGGGCGTTTCACTGGTAGTGCATCCGCATAACCCGTATGTTCCCACCAGCCACGCGAATGTGCGGTTTTTTATTGCCGAAAAACCGGGTGCCGATCCCGTCTGGTGGTTTGGCGGTGGCTTCGACTTAACCCCATTCTATGGTTTTGAAGAAGATGCTATTCACTGGCATCGCACCGCCCGTGACCTGTGCCTGCCATTTGGCGAAGACGTTTATCCCCGTTACAAAAAGTGGTGCGACGAATACTTCTACCTCAAACATCGCAACGAACAGCGCGGTATTGGCGGGCTGTTCTTTGATGACCTGAACACGCCAGATTTCGACCGCTGTTTTGCCTTTATGCAGGCGGTAGGCAAAGGCTACACCGACGCTTATTTACCAATTGTCGAGCGACGGAAAGCGATGGCCTACGGCGAGCGCGAGCGCAATTTCCAGTTATATCGTCGCGGTCGTTATGTCGAGTTCAATCTGGTCTGGGATCGCGGCACGCTGTTTGGCCTGCAAACTGGCGGGCGCACCGAGTCTATCCTGATGTCAATGCCGCCACTGGTACGCTGGGAATATGATTATCAGCCAAAAGATGGCAGCCCAGAAGCGGCGTTAAGTGAGTTTATTAAGGTCAGGGATTGGGTGTAACTCCCTCACCCCCACTCCCGCATCCGCTGATGCAGCGTCAGTGACGGCTTCTCGGAAAACAGCTGCTGGAAATCCGTGGCAAATTGCCCCAGATGCCAGAATCCCCACTGCATGGCGGCGTCTTTTACCGTCATACTTTGCGACCACGGACTTATCAGTTCGCGGCGTACGGCGTTCAGGCGAATGCGTTTCAGCCACGCGTTCGGGCCAATGCCTAAAATAGCGTGAAACGCGTTTTGTAGCGTGCGGCGGCTGACATGCAGTTGATTACACAAATCCAGCACCGTCACCGGTTCGGACATGTTTTCCAGCACATATTCACGGGCGCGGGAAAGCAATCGACGGTAACTCTGATGACTGATGCTTTCCGCCGTCACCATTGGTTGCGCTTCTTCCAGCATGGCCCCCATCGCCATTAGCAAATTATCCCCCAGCACTTTTCGCACTGCAGGCTGATGGAGATTTTCCGGATTCTCGCAAAACGTCGCCAGCGCCTGTTGGACAAAGCCCCACAGCGCGGCTTTATGCTGCTCTTTCACTTCCAGCGCCGACTGGTTACGCAACATATGTAATACCCGATCCGGGTTATGCAAAAAGTTAGCCTGCCGGGTGATGACATCTTCAGAAAGCACCACGCCCAGGATCGTGTAATCATCCGGCGTGCTCAGTTCAAATTCAGTGCCACCAGGGCGGGTGGCGATTTCCGCGCTTCCCAGACATTGCGAACCGATAAATCCCTGCTCACCGCGCGTCGCCGGAATGCCAAACCAGAACGAGTTCGGCCAGACCAGGCACGACTGACGCAGCGCCAGACCGGTGTATTCACGAAAAACCTGAATATCATCGAGTAGAATTTCCGTAAATTCACCATGAAACTTGCCCGGATGCAGCTGATCGTAAATCTGCTGCCAGGCGGTAATCGTTAAAGCATGTTCATAGACATCCGTTGTCTGTCGTTGATGAACATTATCCACTTCGACCTTCGGCGTGAGCTTCAGGTTTTCGGGTAAGGGTTCATGATAAAGATGGTGCAAATTGGCTGTACGGGTCTTTTTCATGATGTTAATGCCGGGTGTTGTAGGACACCCGGCACCTCCGACAGGTTAATGGGGCTTGAGACGATAACGACTACTGCGTTTACGTAACGTCCCGGCAGAAAAGAGCTGTTCGAGCGCATTTCTGGCTTTTTCCAGCGGCCAGCCAAAGTGGGCAGCCACTTCTCCTGCCGTCATTCCCTGACGTACTGATGTTAACAGCGCCAACAACTCGTCAGCAGATTCCGCGACGATAACTGGCGCGTCGGGTTCCCTTACGGGTTGCTTCGGCTGGCGGTTAAAGCCAGTAACCAGCCACTGGGTGTCATCGTCTGGCCGACCGATCTCCTTGCGGCTGATGACACGCCCGGTACGCATCGCGGCAGCACAACCTGCGTCCAGCGCCGCACGACACGCCGCCAGATCGCCTTCCACCACCAGCGTTAAGCGACCAGGGTCAAGCACTTCGTGACTGAGCAGACGAACGTTAGCTGCTTTGAGCATGGCATCCGCTGCATCTATCGCGGCGACCATGCCGTCCACTTCCAGCAATCCCAGTGCATTGATCATCGGCAACCTCCGTTACGCACGCTGGATTGGATTACGCGCGATTTCCAGCACTGCATCGGTAAAGGCGTTACAGGCTGCTTTACACGCGGCCTGGCTACCGGTTAAAAATGCTGCCGAGTAGTTGGTTTCAGACGGTGGCGGGACATAGGTCACCAGCTGTACGTCGGCAGATTTCAACGCTGCATCAATGCCGTAGGTCGCTTCCAGCGGCGGTGCCACCAGATACGCCATCGGATCGCCAAGCGTGATCCCGGCGGTTGATGAGAGATAAGAACCGGTACGCGAAACTACATGTGCCAGGAAGGCGGTGTTTTCTGCGTCATTGGCCCACTGGAAAGCTGCGCCATTTTCAATATGTGCAACCATCGCATCCAGACCGGCACGCACTTCCGCCGGGTTTGGCCCACCAAGCATAATCAGCACTTCACCGGCAGTCGGTGACGGGCCGTGTGCCGCTCCCGCATACAGCGAGCGACCATATACCACTTCGACCATCGCTTGTTTGGTCGCTTCGTCAGCCGCAATGTAGGTGACGTCGTCAGAATCGGCAGAAATCAGCCCGAGGCTACGAATATGCGGCGGCAATTTTAGTTCACGCGCAAATTCAGCGTTAACGGAGGCAATCACCCGCATGGCGGTTACCGACGGTCGAATCAAATCTAAAGCTGGCATGATGCCTCCTTATCGGGTCATGTTGATGCCGGATGCTTTCTGCTCCAGCATACGTTTCGCCAAATCCACAATGACGGCTGCGGCTTCAACCGGCGGCGTGCCGCCCTGGTGAATGTTAGAGATACAGGTGCGATCGGCCTCAACGGTGGTCGCCATACGCGGCGAGTAAACGGCGTAGCAGGAGAGGCTTTCTGACTGCCCTAACCCCGGACGTTCCCCCACCAGCAGGATCACCACTTTCGCGCCGAGGATCTCACCGATCTGATCTTCAATCTTCACGCGACCATAACGAACAAAGAATGGCGTGCCGACTTTCAGCCCGGCCTGTTTCAGGCCCGCCATCAGCGGCGGCAGGATCTCTTCGTAGTTGACGGTGATGGCATCAGTTGACAGGCCATCAGAAATAACGACCTGTACGTCCGGATTAGCAACACACTGTGCTTTCAGCGCTTCAACAGCTTCTGCACACAGGCGGCGGCCCATATCCGGGCGAGTCAGGTAGAGATTTTTGTCGCTAATTTCAGAGCGTACTTCCAGCAAGCCCTGCGCTTTCACCCACTCTTCCGGCACTTCTTTCAGTACGGTATCTTTCGAACGAGAGTGATCGGCCAGGAAACGCAGCAGCGCCTGGGTACGTGGACGCGGACCGGCACGACCGGTACAAACGCGGGCCACGGTGCTGCGGCGCAGTTCTGTTAATACGTCTGCGCGATGCGGGTTTTCAACACCAATCCACGCTTTTGCTTCAGCGGAACCTAAATCCAGCGCACAGCTTTCCGAGGTCACCGGTGCCGCACAGTTGGTGGTGGCGCACTTTGCTTCTGACGGCGCGGGGGCCGTTTGTCCCATTGACGCCATCACGCTGCGTACAATTTCTTCAATCTGTTTTTGATCCATGATGTGTTATCTCCGCGTCATCAGAAGAACAGTGACGGATCGCCCGCCCGTTTGGTCAGGCGACCGTTTGCCATAATGCCCATGCTTTCCAGCCAGCGTTCAAACTCCGGTGACGGACGCAGGTTGAGTAACTGACGCACAGTGGCGGTATCGTGGAATGCGGTGGTCTGGTAGTTGAGCATGATGTCATCACCCAGCGGCATCCCCATGATGTAGTTGCAGCCTGCGGTGGCGAGCAGGATCATCAGGTTTTCGTTGAGGTTCTGGTCAGCGTCAGCGTGGTTGGTGTAGCAGCAGTCACAGCCCATAGAGATGCCGCTCAGCTTGCCCATAAAGTGATCTTCTAAGCCAGCACGGATAATCTGGCGGTCGTTGTAGAGATACTCCGGCCCAATAAAGCCGACCACGGTGTTGACGATAAACGGATCGTAATGACGCGCCAGCCCATAGTTACGTGCTTCCATCGTCACCTGGTCAGCGCCGAAGTTAGCGCCAGCGGATAGCGCAGAGCCTTGTCCGGTTTCGAAGTAGAGGCAGTTTTCCCCGGCGATACGATTGAACTCTGCGCCCACTGCGCGCGCTTCGTCGAGCATCGCCAGTTCCACGCCAAACTCTTTCAGCCCTTTTTCGCTGCCACAGATACTCTGGAAAATCAGTCCGCCAGGCGCGCCGCGACGAATCGCTTCGATCTGGGTGGTGACGTGCGCCAGTACGCAGCCCTGAGTTGGGATGTTGAATTTGTCGATCACGCCATAAATGGTATCCAGCACGCGGCTTAAGTTTTCCACGTCGTCAGTTACCGGGTTAACGCCGATCACCGCATCGCCCACCCCAAAGGAAAGCCCTTCATAGATTTGCGCAGCGATACTTTGCACGTCGTCACGGGTATCGTTCGGCTGCAAACGGGCGCTAAAGGTGCCCGGAATACCGATGGTGGTATTGGCCTTTTTGATTACCGGCATTTTCTTCGCGCCGTAGATCAGGTCCGCGTTGGAGCAAATCTTCGCTACCGCCGCGACCACTTCCGAGGTCAGCCCTTTGCGGGTAAAGGCAATGTCGTCCACGCTGGTTTCATCGCTCAGCACATACTCACGCAGTTCGCTGATGCTCCAGTTTTTAATCTGGTTGTAGGCCGTTTCGTTAACGTCGTCCTGAATCAGCCGCGTCACGCAGTCATCTTCATAGGCAATCACCGGATTATTGCGGATGTCCGCTACGGTCATTTCCGACAACACCTGCTTTGCCGCCACGCGCTCCTGTGAGCTTGCCGCTGCAACGCCCGCCAGCACATCCCCCGAACGCAGTTCGTTGGCTTTAGCCAGCACCTCTTTTACATCCTTAAACTGATATACATTGCCGAACAATGTGGTCTTTAGTTTCATAAGTCGTTCCCTCAGGAAGGAAATGCGAGTGATTTCACCGTCACCGGCACAACCGATCCGCCAAAAAGAGGCGTACCAATGTCGATATAGTCCCCCGCGCGGACAATCACTTCGTCAATGACTGCCAACGGGAGTTGTTGTAGCTGTGGGCGCAACAACATGCCCAGAGCTTTACCAAAGTCCTGCCCGGCCACCACCAGCAGGGGATGCGGATTCGGAAAACGCGCGACGAAATCGACCAGCGCGTTGATGACCGTCAGTACCGCGGCGTAACGCACAGGCAGCGAGGCGGGAAGCGCCAGCACGTACGCGTCAGTTTTGGGATCAAGATCCAGCTGAAGCAGCGCCTGTTGCCAGGCACTCACCAGATCCGTTTCATCAATCGGGATCGCCACCGGCAAATTGCGCAGCGGCAGTTGTACTGCCCTCCAGCCAGATTGTGCTGCCAGAGAGCGAAAGGGTATGTGCACCCGCGCCAATCACCGTGGCGCGTACGGTTTGCGCCGGAAACTGCACATTCATCTCACGCAGGCGCGGATGGTCATGCAGCGCCGTTGCCAGAAGTGGGCCAATATCGGCAAAACAGAACGGGTCGGCGGGCTGGTGGCGATAACATTCGCCCACGCCTCCAGAAAGCGTAATGATTTCGGGCGTAACACCTGCGGGCAGCAAACCGGTTTGCATCAATGCCTGCGCGAGCGGCGAAAGCGTTCCGTCAATCACTTCGACAATCAGCGCCGCCATCCGCCGGGTAACCTGCACCAGCTGCGCGCCGGTCAGCGAACGGGCGTCAGTGCCTGCACCGAAGCACTCATCCACAATCATCTGCCCCGGTTTATGAGCGTAAACCACGCGCCCCTGGCTGTCGGTTTCCAGCAGGCGACCACCGACGTTGAGACAGGCAGTGCCGCTGATTTTTCCGGCATCGAACAGGGCGTAGTTCGCGGTGCCACCGCCGATGTCGATATTCAGTACCCGACACAGCCGTTGTTCAGAAAGGGTTTGCGCCCCGGCTCCGTGACCGGCGATCACGGATTCGAGGTGCGGCCCGGCGCTGGCGACGACAAAATCGCCCAGCGACTGAGAGAGCGCCATCACCGCCGGGCGAGCATTGCGGGTTTTCGCGCTTTCACCGGTGATGATGATGGCACCAGAATCAACGCTTTCCGGCGCAATGCCCGCAGCCTGATATTGCTCTAAAATCAGCGATTTCAGTTCCGCTTCTTTTAAACCACCCTGTTTATCGACAGGGGTAAAGAACACCGGGCTTTGCCAGCTAATTTCGCGTTTGATGAATTCGTAGCGCGGCACCTGCGACACCGCCGCACGGTTAACCAGCTCCAGGTGGGAGAAAATCACCTGGGTGGTGGTGGTGCCGATATCGATACCGACGCTCAATAGCTGGCGAGTGTTCACGATTGTGCCTCCGCTTCGGTTTTAGTCGCGGTCGCGTCTTCTTTTGGCACCAGCATCATCGCCACGCCAATCGCCGTTACGCCGCCGATCAACTTGCCGACAATCATCGGGAAGATCATGGCGTTCATGTTGGCAGCGGCGAAGCCTAAGTGGTCGCCCAGGGCGAAAGCAGCGGAAACGGCGAAGGCGCAGTTGATGACTTTGCCGCGGGTATCCATCTGCTTCATCATGCCGAACATCGGGATGTTGTTGGCAAGCGTTGCCACCATGCCGGCTGCCGCGATGTTGTTCATATTCAGTACTTTACCGACGCTCATCAGCGGTTTTTCAAACCAGCGAGTCAGCAGCAGCACCATCGGATACGCCCCTAACAGAACGCAGGAGATAGAACCGATAACTTCAATGGCGCGCATCACCTCACCGGGTTTATCGCCAGGGGCCATAAAGATAGGATCCAGACCGGGGATCAGTTCCCAGCCAAGCAGGAATTTCACTACCGCAGCGGCAAGACCGAGGGTGATCAATGCAACGAGGAATTTGGCGAAGATCTGGAAGCCGTTGATCATTTTTTCCGGGATGAATTTCAGCCCCAGCGCCACCAGAATCGCAACAATGATCACCGGGATCATGTTCATCAGGATCAGGGCGAAAGTGAATTCCACCGGCTGGCCGTTGATCTGCACACCGGAGTACATAGCAACCAGACCACCAGCGATACAACCAATCGGAATGGTCACAATGCCCGCCAGCACGCCGAGCGCCAGATAACGACGGTCAGAAGGTTCGATAATGCCGAGCGCCACCGGAATGGAAAACACAATCGTTGGCCCCATCATCGACCCGAGAATTAACCCAGAGTATAGCCACGCGGCTACGTCGCCGCCCGCCAGCTCTTTGGCGAGGAAGAAGCCGCCCATATCGCACGCCAGCAGTGTTCCGGCGAACATCGATGGGTTAGCGCCGAGCATTTCGTAAACCGGAATAATTACCGGCCCGAGAACGTGAGCCAGTACCGGTGCCAGCGCGGTCATACCGACCATCGCCAGGCCCAGTGCGCCCATTGCCATAAAGCCTTCTTCGAACTGACCGCCTGATCCTTCGATACTTTTACCGAACTTACCGAGGAAACGAGCAGAACCGCCGAACTGCGACAGGATCCTGTCTACGGCAGCTATCAGCATAAAGAACATCATGATGTACATGATGATTTCGTTAATTCCCATCGCCTTTACTCCCTGTTAGTTGTTATTTATTGGCGGATGCGGCGTAAACGCCTTATCCGCCCTACATGTGCAATCCCGTAGGCTGGATAAGACGCGGCAAGCGTCGCATCCGGCAATTGCACCGCGCCACTGGCGGATGCGGCGTGAACGCCTTATCCGCCCTACATGTGCAATCCCGTAGGCTGGATAAGATGCGGCAAGCGTCGCATCCGGCATTTATTGCGCCGCTGCGTACAGGCCGACAATCTGCTCCAGGCTGGCGGTACGCGGGTTACTGCGCAGACAAATATCTTCCAGCGCGGCCTGCGCCCATGCGCCGTAATGCGCAGATGTCGCACCAACATCGCCCAGTCGTTTACCAATCCCAACTTCCGCAATCAGCTCACTTACCGCGTTAATAGCGTCACGATCGTCGGATTTTTTAGTTCGCAGTGCCCGACCAATCTGACTAAAGCGTTCACGACAAACCATCCGGTTAAATTCCATCACCGTTGGCAGCAACATGGCGTTCGCGAGACCGTGCGGAATATGCAGCGCCGCGCCCGGCTGATGCGCCATCGCGTGGCACAACCCAAGACCCGCACTGGAAAACGCCATTCCCGCCATACATGAAGCCAGTAACATGCTCTCGCGCGCGGCAAGGTCGTGACCGTAGCCCACCGCTTTCGGCAGCGATTTGCCAATCATCGCAATGGCACCAATCGCCAGGCTGTCGGTAAACGGTGTAGCGTTCAGGGCGCTGTATGCTTCAATGGCATGGGTTAACGCATCAATGCCGGTCATCGCCGTGACATGCGACGGCACACCTTCGGTCAATGCGGCGTCGAGGATCGCCACATCCGGCATCAGCGAGGCATGGGCTAACACCTGCTTGCGCCCGCTCACCGCGTCGATAATCACCGTTACATTGGTGGTTTCAGAGCCGGTTCCGGCGGTCGTTGGAATGGCAATCAGCGGCAAGCGCGGTTGCAGAACGCTGGTTTCTGACATCTCTGCCAGCGTGCTATCGGGGTTCGTCACCAGCAACGCCACGGCTTTCGCCGCATCCAGCACCGAGCCGCCGCCAAATGCGATCACCCCATCACAGCCTGACTCACGCAACTGCGCCACGGCTGCACACACGTCGGTAATGCACGGTTCGCCCACCGGACATGGCCAGAGCGTCATGGCGATGCCTTTAACAGCCAGGCTGCGCGTCAGCCCGGCGGTCATCCCCGCCTGATGCAAAAAGCTGTCTGCCATCACGAACAGATGTTTCAGCCCACGCGTTTGCGCTTGCTGCCCGCAACTGCTCACCGCGCCCGGACCGCAAAGCGTCACCGGTGGAACGCTAAATGTTTTTACCCGTTGCAGATTCAGGGTATCGAACGCCTGAAAGAGCGCGGTCTGCAATTCATTTTGCATATAGCCCCTCCGCTTTCTCTCGCCCACTACTGGCGATCGCCAGCGGGGTCATAAACAAACTGTGCTGCGGTAAATGCACCTGTAACGCCGGGAATTGTTTGCGAAACAGTTCCGCCACGCCCGGTTGCAAACAAGAGCCGCCCGCCAGCCATAAATCAGTAATGCCCTGCCCTTCAATATGCCGGGCGACAATGTCCGCCATTTTTTCGTACACCGGTTTCACCGCAGGCCAAATCTCTTCACCGTGACCGCGCTTGTACTGCTCCGCCTCTTCCAGCGAAATACGGCGATTTCCGGCGAGAGTCAGAGAGATGTGATGTCCGCCGGTGGCTTCATCCGCCGAGTACGTCACCTTGCCCTTTTTCACGATGGCAATGCCGGTAGTGCCGCCGCCGATATCCACTACACCGGCGTTGTCCAGTTGCAGCAGATCCGCAACTGCGGTTGGCTCATCCAGCACATGGCTCACTTCCAGCCCGGCAGATTCCAGCACGTTGATGGAAATACGCGGGTCCGTACCTGGAGGAAATGAAGTCGCCGCATGGCTAAAACGAAGACCGAATTGCTGCTCAAGAGTGTCGAGATGGCGACGAACAATGGTGACCGCACCGAAGAAATCCCAGACGATGCCGTCGCGGACCACATCGGCCCAGTCGAGGCATACCGCCACCGGCTGACCGTCGCGGTCAACAACCATCGACACCACATCACAGGTGCCCAGATCCACCCCCAGCCACAGCGGAGATTCCGTCGCGGCGGGCGTCTGGTTACACAGCGTTGCCGCCGTTTGCAGACGTGGGGTGAGCCATTGTTCGTCGTGCGCCATCTGTTACTCCTTAAACAATGCGAAACGCATCGACTAATACACAGCGACGCAGACGGACAAACGTACGCGCGCTGGTTACCCCTTCACCGGTTGGCGTGGTGATGGTCATGGTGGTCCAGCCTTCCCCGCCCAGCCCCAGCCCGGCAATGCACGGTCCGTTCTTAACGAAAATGCTGGTATCAATAGCATTCGCCATCTGGTTCATGTTTTCGATGTTGCGCGAGTGCATTGCCGCCGTGTGGTGGCAACCGCCTTCCAGTTTCACCGCCAGCGCAATGGCATCCGCCACGTTGGCGACGCGCACGACGGGCAGCACCGGCATCATCAGTTCGGTCACGGCAAACGGATGTTCTGCAGTGGTTTCCACAAACAGCAAACGCGTTTCTTGCGGCACGTTCAGGCCGATTGCCGCCGCGATTTTCGCCGCATCGCGACCAACCCAGTCACGGCTGACGGTGCCTTTTCCGCGCTCGTCGATATTTTTCAGCAACACCGGTTGCAGCTGCTGCGCCTGTTCTGCGGTCAGTTTCACCGCGTGCTGGCCTTCCATCAGACGCATCAGTTCATCGGCTACGCTATCAACAACAATCAGTACCTTTTCGTCGGCACAAATGATGTTGTTATCGAAAGAAGCGCCTTTGACGATGGACTGAGCGGCACGGGCGAGGTCGGCGGTTTCATCCACCACTACCGGCGGGTTGCCAGCGCCTGCGGCAATCAGACGTTTATTGGTGTGTTTACGCGCCGCTTCTACTACCGCTTCGCCGCCGGTCACCACCAGAAGGCCGATGCCCGGAAACTTGAACAAACGCTGCGCGGTTTCGATATCCGGATTTGCCACAGTAACCAGTAAGTTTTCCGGCCCGCCTGCGGCAACAATCGCCTGGTTGAGCAGCGTGATCGCCCGCTGGGAGACTTTTTTCGCCGCCGGATGCGGGGCAAAAATGACGCTGTTGCCCGCGGCAATCAGGCTGATGGCGTTATTAATTACGGTTGCCGCCGGGTTAGTGGACGGAGTTACCGAAGCCACCACGCCCCAGGGCGCGTTTTCAATTAAAGTCAGGCCGTTGTCGCCGGTCAGCACCTGCGGAGAGAGACACTCAACGCCTGGCGTGCCGCGCGCCTGAGCGACGTTTTTGGCAAATTTATCTTCAACGCGGCCCATGCCGGTTTCACTGACGGCAAGTTCCGCTAAATCTCTGGCGTGTTTTTCGCCTGCCTCACGAATGGCAGCAATGGCTAACTGGCGCATTGCCACGCTTTTTAACCCTTGCTGGGCGACTTTGGCTGCCGCAACGGCGTCATCCAGGGACGCGAAAACGCCCATCTCATGAACGGCGGCGGGCGGCGTGTCACTGCTTTGCATTTTCAGCAGTACCGCTTTCACCACCTGTTCAATATCCTGTTGATTCATGATGTTCTGCCTTATTTGTGGAAAATTACCTGACCGCCAGACACCACCTCATCGACAATGCCAATCACGCACAGATCGACCGGTGACGTTTCGCTTTTATGCGCCTGGCGGGCGGAACTGCCACTCACCAGTAACACCCACTCCCCGGTTCCCGCGCCAATATTGTCGATGGCGACGGCGCATTGCCCGTCAGGATTACCTTGTGGATCAATCATTTCCACCATCAGCAATTTGTCATGCGCCAGTCCGTGATGGCGTACGGTACAAACAATTTGTCCAGTGACGACTGCCAGTTTCATACCCGCCTCCGTGGCGTATTTCAGGTAAAAGCTCCCCCTACCCTCCGCAGAAGGTAAAATGAAAAAGGAGAGAGCGTGACGCCCGAATCGACGTCACACAGGGTGATTACAGGTTGCTGCTATCGCCTTTCAGGCCGATCGGGAAGACTTCTTCCAGGTCGCCGTGCGGACGCGGGATAACGTGTACAGATACCAGCTCGCCGATACGCTGTGCCGCTGCGGCACCTGCATCGGTCGCGGCTTTACAGGCTGCAACATCACCACGAACCATGGCAGTACACAGGCCGCCGCCAATCTGCTTAACACCAACCAGCTTGACGCGCGCAGCTTTCACCATCGCGTCAGAAGCCTCAATCAGTGCAACCAGGCCCCGGGTTTCGATCATTCCTAATGCTTCCATTGTGCTTTCCTCTTTATCAGGGTCCAGAACGGGACCGTTCATTCAACCAGTGTTTGTAAACTGCTTTCGCGGTTCACTTCTGTCTGACGCGGCACAGCTGCCACCAGCGCCAGCTCGATAATTTCCTGCACGCTACAACCACGAGAGAGATCGTGCATCGGCGCGGCAAGTCCTTGTATCAGTGGCCCGACGGCACGATATCCGCCGAGTCGTTGTGCGATTTTGTAACCAATATTTCCGGCTTCCAGCGACGGAAAAACCATCACATTGGCCTTGCCCTGTAGCGGGCTGGCAGGCGCTTTTTGCGCCGCCACTTCCGGCACGAAGGCGGCGTCAAACTGTAACTCGCCATCCACCACCAGCTTTGGTGCGCGCTCACGGACGATTTCTGTCGCCTGCTGGACGTTAGCAACACAGGGGTGACGGGCGCTACCATTGCTGGAAAACGACAGCATCGCCACGCGCGGCTCTTCTCCGGTGATGGCGCGCCAGGTTTCGGCACTGGCAAGCGCGATATCCGCCAGCTGCGCCGCCGTCGGCTGTGGCACCACGCTGCAATCGGCAAAGCCCAACGCCGGGCCGCTGTACTGTGGCAACATCAGGAAAATGGAAGAGAGCGTTTTACAGCCTGGCTGCAAGCCGATAATGCGTAATCCGGCACGCAGCACATTTGCCGTGGAAGAGAGGTTGCCCGCGATACAGACATCCGCTTTACCGGCGCTGACCATTGCTGCGGCGAACATCAGAGGGTCGGTAAGTTTTTCCAGCGCATCCGGCGGCGTTTTTTCGCCCGCGCGGGCCAGCCAGCGATGAGCAAATTCTTCCCGCATTGCGAGGTTGCCATGCGGATCAATCACCTGTAGCCCGTCCATCGCCACGCCGTGACTGAGCGCAAACTGACGAAGTTCAAACGGATTGGCGACCAGAATGGGCGTTGCCAGACCTTGTTGATGTAAATATTGCGCGGCTTTCAGCACACGTTGGTCTAACGCATCCGGAAAAACCACTCTGGCGGGCGCTCGCAACGCCAGTTCACGACAACGTTCAATAATCATTGCGTTTCCCCCAGTCGTTGTTGGATCTGCTTCACCGTTAGCGGCTGCTTCGTTACGCTCAGGATCATCATCACGTAGACCGTGCTCGAAAGGCGGTTCAGCGCCTGCAAAATGTCCGGGCGTAATACTTCAAAGCTGCGGGTGATAAAGACCTGCGCCGCTACGGTTTCGGTTTCCCGCACTTTGGTGCGTAGCAGATTGAGCAACGCAGCATCGCGCCCGTGGCTGGCTTCCGGCACCAGATGATCGTGGTCGAGATAGCGCAGCGGCTGATGAGAAAGCC
Organism: Escherichia sp. AM3; assembly: GCF_032029835.1. Taxonomy (NCBI): domain Bacteria; kingdom Pseudomonadati; phylum Pseudomonadota; class Gammaproteobacteria; order Enterobacterales; family Enterobacteriaceae; genus Escherichia; species Escherichia sp. AM3. The sequence goes on from NZ_JAVUPQ010000036.1 coordinate 41,451, forward strand.
GATGCAGATCTTCGTCAGAAAGCCCGACAATCGCCTGGCAGCCCAGCGGTTCCCCCAGCGCATCGGCGCGCATAATGTTGCCAAGACGCGAACGGATATCCGCCAGCCACGGCTGCCACGGTTCCGCCAGTTCAATTTGCAGCCACACTGCCAGCGCAATGGTGCTGTCGAGAACCGCGCGAAAACCCAGACGCGGATCGCTTTTGGCGACCATTTTTTCCGCCGACAGGTGAGTCAGCGTATCCGGCTTTTTTGCCACCGGCTGGCGACACAGTTCGCAGCACGCCTGCGGATGTTCATCGCTACTGGTCAGCCCATGAACGGGCTGCGGCTGCTGCTGTTCATCGTCAACAAACAGGCGGCCCTGCTCGTCAATAAACTTGATGCGCAGATGGCGGCTTTCCAGCAACTCCCGGGCAGAGGGCGTCAGGCGACTGTCCGCAGGGAGATGGATCTCTGCGCCTTCGCTGAGCGTATGGTTCGCTCTTAGCCATGCTTCGGTGATGAAATCTTTCATAGGGATTGCCAGTTAGCCGGCCAGGCGACATACAGGAATTTCACGCTGGATGTCGTACCAAATTCGATGCTGGAGCCTTTCGGGATAAACATCACGTCGCCTGCTTTGGCGATCATGGTTTGGCCTTCGTGGCGAACATGCAGCTCCCCTTCCAGCACCATGTCGATTTCGTCGTAGTTCAGGGTCCACGGGAAGAATGCGTTCTCCCACTGCATAAAACCGGCGGCCATGCTGCTGCCGTCGTCTCCGGTCACAAGATCAGTCAAGCCCACGCAATGCGGCTCTGCGCCGTCGAAACGACCAAACTTGACGCTACTGCCATCAATCACTTTGATGCCGCCTTTGCCGGTCACCGATTTGAAGCTCGGCTGCATTGCGCCCTGCTCCAGCGACTGTTTTTCCTTCATCACTTTTTCCATCAGCTGTGCGACCAGGCTTTCGGTAAACTGGCCTTCCGGCAGCTGGGCAATGATGGTTTCGCGGATGCGCTGGCTTTCGGTTTTGTCGGCTGGCACGCTGGCGGGCACGGACGCCGTTACCGGGATCGATTCATCACATTCGGTGATGGTAAAACCCAGTAGATCCGCCACTTCACGGGCTTCCGGGGTAATAATGCTGGCGCGCAGAACCACGGACATTGCCTGTTCGCCGCGCGCGTGTGCTTCACGAATATCATTCGCTGTGATGAGTTTTTTCACCTGCTTCCTCCTGTTTGGTGAGAGATGCCAGATAATCCACCAGTTGCTGCACGCTTTGCGGGTCGTGGCTGTTTAGCTCGAAAATCGGCTCTTCGAAACCCGTCTCAAGCAATAACTTTCGCGTTGCGGCGACGTCAGCATCTGGCATGTCCGTTTTACTGATGACGGCGATTTGCCGTTTGCTGACGCCAATATCCAGCAACCCGGCAGGCAACCGACTTTCCGGGTCATTTGCGCCATGGACATAGATCAGCATGTCTACATCCTGTAGCGTGGTAATTAAGGCGTGATACCAGCGGGGATGGTTAAAATATTCACCCGGCGTATCAATATCGCCCTTATCATTAAATTCCACGGCCTGTGTTTTTCTGGCGAGGGTATAATTCCCCTGCAACGCATTAAATAACGTTGTTTTTCCTGCCCCGACGCTACCCACAAACGCAATTCGTTTCATGAATGCCTCGTATTAACTTTTGGTCATTTCACAAAGCGTATAATTTAATAAGCGACCTAAACCGCTGACGGTTTGTGATAACGCTTCTTCTACTGCGCCCACCGAGCCATAAATCACCAATGCACCGCTGAATCGGTCGAGAAAACCGATATGCACATCAGCGGCTTTCAGCGCTAAATCACCGGCGATCATCGCCGTTTCGCCGGGAGTTAGCGTCATAATGCCAATTGCGCCCGCATCCGGAACGCCGATTTTCTTCGCCAGTTCCTCACCGGGATGCGCGATGAGATGCGCCAGTGTGACCTGTTTGCCGGGCACAAATTCCTGAATGATGCGTTCTTTATCCATGAGTCGCCGCCTGTGAAAAACTTTCGTGTATCGTGACAATTTTTCGTCAGAGTAAATAACAAAATTCGGCAAGCGCGTTTAAAAGGTGAGGTAGATCACTAAGAATGGAGAGATATTCGCTGTGGTGCATAAACTTTCATATGCAACGCATGAATATAAATAAAATAATATCGAGATATTATATAGACTGCTTTGGTGATGCTGCCAACTTACTGATTTAGTGTATGATGGTGTTTTTGAGGTGCTCCAGTGGCTTCTGTTTCTATC
>NZ_JAVUPQ010000037.1:0-40660 GCF_032029835.1 Escherichia sp. AM3
GGCCGAGGCTCCCCACCGGCGCGGGCGTTTTTGTCCGGTAACTGCTGTAGGTGCGGGAGAGGATGAACGGCAGCGGGCCGGGCAGGGCAAGGTCGGTTTCACCGGGAAGGACCTTTGCACCGAGCAGGGGATTGACCGGATGGCCGGACGTCACTCCGCCGGGGCACACCGAACAGGCCACGCCGGTGGGGGCACCAATGCGCACCCCGGCTGAACCCTGAACAATGCTACCGCCATACTGCGTCATGTCGCCCTGACGCGCTGCCGGTTTTCCGCTCATCTGCTCATCCTTGTTTTATCGGGTTATTTGTCTGCTTCCAGGCAAAACCCTACAGATTTATAAGAAAGCCTTAAGTGAGATATCCATCAGATAGAAACAATTAGGAAAATATTTATATCACCATGATAAATATGTGATTTATTTGTAAGTAACAAACCATCAACATTTTCTGCCCTTTTTCCCATCACCAGGCCATACTGATATTTTTCCTCGCACAAAGGACTCGGCATGAAACTCGTCGGTAGCTACACCAGCCCGTTTGTACGCAAACTTTCTATTCTGTTGTTAGAAAAGGGCATAACTTTCGAATTTATTAATGAACTGCCCTATAACGCGGACAACGGCGTGGCGCAATTTAACCCGTTAGGAAAAGTGCCGGTGCTGGTGACCGAAGAGGGCGAATGTTGGTTTGATTCGCCGATCATCGCTGAATATATTGAATTAATGAATGTCGCTCCGGCGATGTTGCCGCGCGATCCGCTGGAGTCGTTGCGGGTGCGCAAAATTGAGGCACTGGCGGATGGCATTATGGATGCCGGGCTGGTATCGGTGCGTGAACAGGCGCGTCCAGCGGCGCAGCAGTCTGAAGATGAATTGTTACGCCAGCGGGAGAAAATCAACCGCAGTCTGGATGTGCTGGAAGGATATCTGGTCGATGGCACACTCAAAACCGATACGGTCAATCTGGCGACTATCGCCATTGCCTGTGCCGTCGGATATCTCAATTTCCGCCGCGTTGCGCCAGGTTGGTGTGTCGACCGCCCACACTTAGTCAAACTGGTCGAAAACCTGTTTAGCCGCGAAAGTTTTGCTCGCACCGAACCGCCAAAGGCTTGATGCGCGATATGTCCTCCTGACCCATCTCACGTTACAATCCGTGGTTATGTTAAACGCCCTTCTCCGTGTGAGAGGGCCTTGATCAGCCAGGTTTCCTATGACAACCGAAACGCGTTCCCTCTATAGTCAACTTCCGGCTATTGATCGCTTATTGCGCGATAGCTCCTTCCTTTCTTTGCGTGATACTTATGGTCACACCCGCGTGGTGGAATTGTTGCGTCAGATGCTCGACGAAGCGCGAGAAGTGATTCGTGGCAGCCAGACGCTGCCTGCGTGGTGTGAAAACTGGGCGCAAGAAGTCGATGCCCGGTTGACGAAAGAAGCGCAGAGCGCGCTGCGTCCGGTGATCAACCTGACGGGAACCGTGCTGCATACCAACCTTGGGCGAGCTTTACAGGCGGAAGCCGCGGTGGAAGCCGTTGCGCAGGCTATGCGTTCGCCAGTGACCCTCGAGTATGATCTGGACGACGCCGGACGCGGACATCGCGATCGGGCGCTGGCGCAGCTGCTGTGCCGTATTACGGGGGCGGAAGATGCCTGTATCGTCAATAACAATGCGGCGGCGGTGTTATTGATGTTGGCGGCCACTGCCAGCGGAAAAGAGGTGGTGGTATCTCGCGGCGAACTGGTGGAGATTGGCGGCGCGTTTCGTATTCCCGATGTTATGCGTCAGGCAGGCTGCACCCTACACGAAGTAGGGACCACCAACCGCACGCACGCGAATGATTATCGTCAGGCGGTGAATGAAAATACCGCACTGTTGATGAAAGTACATACCAGTAACTACAGCATTCAGGGGTTCACCAAAGCGATAGATGAAGCGGAACTGGTGGCGCTCGGCAAAGAGCTGGATGTTCCCGTAGTGACTGATTTAGGCAGTGGCTCGCTGGTCGATCTTAGCCAGTACGGTTTGCCGAAAGAGCCAATGCCGCAGGAGTTGATTGCGGCGGGCGTCAGTCTGGTGAGTTTCTCCGGCGACAAGTTGTTAGGCGGGCCGCAGGCAGGAATTATTGTTGGTAAAAAAGAGATGATCGCCCGCCTGCAAAGCCACCCGCTGAAGCGTGCATTACGCGCGGATAAAATGACCCTCGCGGCGCTGGAAGCCACGTTGCGTCTTTATTTACACCCTGAAGCTCTGAGTGAAAAATTACCGACCCTGCGCCTGCTTACCCGCAGCGCAGAGGTCATTCAAATCCAGGCACAACGTTTACAGGCCCCCCTTGCCGCACATTACGGCGCGGAGTTTGCGGTACAGGTTATGCCATGTCTTTCGCAGATTGGCAGTGGTTCGCTGCCGGTTGATCGCCTGCCGAGCGCGGCATTAACGTTTACACCCCATGATGGACGCGGTAGCCACCTTGAGTCATTAGCCGCCCGCTGGCGTGAATTGCCAGTGCCGGTGATTGGTCGTATTTATGACGGACGATTGTGGCTGGATTTACGCTGCCTTGAAGATGAGCAACGGTTTTTGGAGATGTTGTTGAAATGATTATTGCGACTGCCGGACACGTTGACCACGGCAAAACAACCTTATTGCAGGCGATTACTGGCGTAAATGCTGACCGTCTGCCGGAAGAAAAAAAGCGCGGCATGACCATCGATCTCGGCTATGCCTACTGGCCGCAGCCGGATGGTCGCGTGCCTGGTTTTATCGACGTTCCCGGTCATGAAAAGTTTCTTTCCAACATGCTGGCGGGCGTTGGTGGTATCGATCACGCGCTGTTGGTGGTGGCGTGCGATGACGGCGTGATGGCACAGACCCGTGAGCATCTGGCGATTTTGCAGCTGACCGGTAACCCGATGCTGACAGTGGCGCTGACCAAAGCCGATCGCGTGGACGAAGCGCGTGTTGATGAGGTTGAACGCCAGGTAAAGGAGGTTCTGCGGGAATACGGTTTTGCTGAGGCAAAACTGTTTATCACCGCAGCAACCGAAGGTCGGGGAATGGATGCCCTGCGCGAGCATCTGCTTCAGTTGCCGGAACGCGAGCACGCCAGCCAACATAGTTTCCGCCTCGCGATTGACCGCGCATTTACCGTAAAAGGTGCCGGGCTGGTCGTCACCGGTACGGCGTTAAGCGGGGAAGTGAAGGTAGGCGATTCACTCTGGCTGACTGGTGTAAATAAACCGATGCGTGTACGTGCGCTGCATGCGCAAAACCAGCCAACAGAAACCGCCAATGCCGGGCAGCGTATCGCGCTTAACATCGCGGGTGATGCGGAAAAAGAGCAGATTAACCGTGGCGACTGGCTGCTTGCCGATGTGCCGCCAGAGCCGTTCACACGGGTGATTGTCGAGCTTCAAACCCATACACCGCTGACCCAGTGGCAGCCGCTGCATATTCACCACGCCGCCAGCCACGTCACGGGACGCGTTTCACTGCTGGAAGATAACCTTGCTGAACTGGTCTTCGACACCCCGTTATGGCTGGCAGATAACGACCGCCTGGTATTGCGCGATATCTCTGCCCGCAACACGCTGGCCGGAGCGCGCGTCGTGATGCTTAACCCGCCGCGTCGCGGTAAACGTAAGCCGGAATATCTGCAATGGCTGGCGTCTCTTGCACGGGCGCAGAGCGATGCCGATGCGTTATCTGTTCATCTGGAACGCGGCGCGGTTAACCTTGCGGATTTCGCCTGGGCGCGCCAGCTCAACGGCGAAGGGATGCGCGAATTGCTGCAACAGCCTGGTTATATTCAGGCTGGTTATAGCTTGTTGAATGCGCCGGTTGCCGCCCGCTGGCAGCGGAAAATTCTCGACACATTAGCGACTTATCATGAGCAACATCGCGATGAACCTGGTCCTGGGCGCGAACGTCTGCGACGTATGGCGTTGCCAATGGAAGATGAAGCGCTGGTACTGTTGCTGATTGAAAAGATGCGCGAAAGCGGCGACATCCTCAGTCATCACGGTTGGCTGCATCTGCCAGATCACAAAGCGGGCTTCAGCGAAGAGCAGCAGGCCATCTGGCAAAAAGCAGAGCCGCTGTTTGGTGACGAGCCGTGGTGGGTGCGTGACCTGGCAAAAGAGACGGGAACCGACGAGCAGGCAATGCGCCTGACGCTGCGCCAGGCGGCGCAGCAAGGAATAATTACCGCGATCGTCAAAGATCGTTATTACCGTAACGATCGGATTGTCGAATTTGCCAATATGATCCGCGATCTCGATCAGGAGTGTGGTTCAACCTGCGCGGCGGATTTCCGCGATCGCTTAGGCGTAGGCCGAAAGCTGGCAATTCAGATTCTGGAATATTTTGACCGCATTGGCTTTACGCGTCGTCGTGGAAATGATCATTTATTGCGCGACGCATTATTATTTCCGGAAAAATAAGGAAATGATTAATTAATTTTTAAAATAAATTAATACAAATTTCTTATGATTTTAAAAAAAGCACATTGTTTAATGAATACAATGTGCTTTTTATTAGATTAATTTTGATAATCAATAATACTGATCATATTTTCGAATGAAAATCCTCAGTAAGCTGCCCGCCCTTTTTTACACTTTCAGGAGTGTGTTATGGCATCTTCAACTTTCTTTATTCCTTCTGTGAATGTCATCGGCGCTGATTCATTGACTGATGCAATGAATATGATGGCAGATTATGGATTTACCCGTACCTTAATTGTCACTGACAATATGTTAACGAAATTAGGTATGGCGGGTGATGTGCAAAAAGCACTGGAAGAACGCAATATTTTTAGCGTTATTTATGATGGCACCCAACCTAACCCAACCACGGAAAACGTCGCCGCAGGTTTGAAATTACTTAAAGAAAATAATTGCGATAGCGTGATTTCCTTAGGCGGTGGTTCTCCGCATGACTGTGCAAAAGGTATTGCGCTGGTGGCAGCCAATGGTGGTGATATCCGTGATTATGAAGGCGTTGACCGCTCTGCAAAACCGCAGCTGCCGATGATCGCCATCAATACCACTGCGGGTACAGCATCAGAAATGACTCGTTTCTGCATCATCACCGACGAAGCGCGTCACATCAAAATGGCGATTGTTGATAAGCACGTGACTCCGCTGCTTTCTGTCAATGACTCCTCGCTGATGATCGGTATGCCGAAGTCACTGACCGCCGCCACTGGTATGGACGCCTTAACGCACGCTATCGAAGCGTATGTTTCTATTGCCGCCACGCCGATCACTGACGCTTGTGCACTGAAAGCCGTGACCATGATTGCCGAAAACCTGCCGTTAGCCGTTGAAGATGGCAGTAATGCGAAAGCGCGTGAAGCAATGGCTTATGCCCAGTTCCTCGCCGGTATGGCGTTCAATAATGCTTCTCTGGGTTATGTTCATGCGATGGCGCACCAGCTGGGCGGTTTCTACAACCTGCCACACGGTGTATGTAACGCCGTTTTGCTGCCGCATGTTCAGGTATTCAACAGCAAAGTCGCCGCCGCACGTCTGCGTGACTGTGCCGCTGCAATGGGCGTGAACGTGACAGGTAAAAACGATGCGGAAGGTGCTGAAGCCTGCATTAACGCCATCCGTGAACTGGCGAAGAAAGTGGATATCCCGGCAGGCCTACGCGACCTGAACGTGAAAGAAGAAGATTTCGCGGTTCTGGCAACTAATGCCCTGAAAGATGCCTGTGGTTTTACTAACCCGATCCAGGCAACTCACGAAGAAATTGTGGCGATTTATCGCGCAGCGATGTAATCATCATTTCCACAACGGCTGGCAAATTGTCAGCCGCTTTTTCAACTATCTCTGTAACCCTTGCCCGTAAATTCGTGATAGCTGTCGTAAAGCTGTTACCGACTGGCGAAGATTTCGCCAGTCACGTCTACCCTTGTTATACCTCACACCGCAAGGAGACGATCATGACCAATAATCCCCCTTCAGCACAGATTAAGCCCGGCGAGTATGGTTTCCCCCTCAAGTTAAAAGCCCGCTATGACAACTTTATTGGCGGCGAATGGGTAGCCCCTGCCGACGGCGAGTATTACCAGAATCTGACGCCGGTGACCGGGCAGCTGCTGTGCGAAGTGGCGTCTTCGGGCAAACGAGACATCGATCTGGCGCTGGATGCTGCGCACAAAGTGAAAGATAAATGGGCGCACACCTCGGTGCAGGATCGTGCGGCGATTCTGTTTAAGATTGCCGATCGAATGGAACAAAACCTCGAGCTGTTAGCGACAGCTGAAACCTGGGATAACGGCAAACCCATTCGCGAAACCAGTGCTGCTGATGTACCGCTGGCGATTGACCATTTCCGCTATTTCGCCTCGTGTATCCGGGCACAGGAAGGCGGTATCAGTGAAGTTGATAGCGAAACCGTGGCCTATCATTTCCACGAACCGTTAGGCGTGGTGGGGCAGATTATTCCGTGGAACTTCCCGCTGCTGATGGCGAGCTGGAAAATGGCTCCCGCGCTGGCGGCGGGCAACTGTGTGGTGCTGAAACCCGCACGTCTTACCCCGCTTTCTGTACTGCTGCTAATGGAAATCGTCGGTGATTTACTGCCGCCGGGCGTGGTGAACGTGGTCAACGGCGCAGGTGGGGAAATTGGCGAATATCTGGCGACCTCGAAACGCATCGCCAAAGTGGCGTTTACCGGCTCAACGGAAGTGGGCCAACAAATTATGCAATACGCCACGCAAAACATTATTCCGGTGACGCTGGAGCTGGGCGGCAAATCGCCAAATATCTTCTTTGCTGATGTGATGGATGAAGAAGATGCCTTTTTCGATAAAGCGCTGGAAGGCTTTGCACTGTTTGCCTTTAACCAGGGCGAAGTTTGCACCTGTCCGAGTCGTGCTTTAGTGCAGGAATCTATCTACGAACGCTTTATGGAACGCGCCATCCGCCGTGTCGAAAGCATTCGTAGCGGTAACCCGCTCGACAGCGTGACGCAAATGGGCGCGCAGGTTTCTCACGGGCAACTGGAAACCATCCTCAACTACATTGATATCGGTAAAAAAGAGGGCGCTGACGTGCTCACAGGCGGGCGGCGCAAGCTGCTGGAAGGTGAACTGAAAGACGGCTACTACCTCGAACCGACGATTTTGTTTGGTCAGAACAATATGCGCGTGTTCCAGGAGGAGATTTTTGGCCCGGTGCTGGCGGTGACCACCTTTAAAACGATGGATGAGGCGCTGGAGCTGGCGAACGACACGCAATATGGCCTGGGCGCAGGTGTCTGGAGCCGCAACGGTAATCTGGCCTATAAGATGGGGCGCGGCATACAGGCTGGGCGCGTGTGGACCAACTGCTATCACGCTTACCCGGCACATGCTGCGTTTGGTGGCTACAAACAATCAGGTATCGGTCGCGAAACCCACAAGATGATGCTGGAGCATTACCAGCAAACCAAGTGCCTGCTGGTGAGCTACTCGGATAAACCGTTGGGGCTGTTCTGATATAAGAAGCTGGTCGCATTGGGTATTCATTGCCTGATGCGACGCTTACGCGTCTTATCATGCCTACGGGAACCTGACCGTAGGCCGGATAAGGCGTACACGCCGCATCCGGCATAAACAAAGCGCACGTTGTTACAATTTACGTTTTAAACCTACGTGCGCAATAACCCAGACTACGCCAACAGAAGTGCGTTTCTGGGGCGTGTTTTGTCAGGAGTTTAATCTCGCGTTTCGATGGTGAGCGGGCGAACCAGGCCGTAAATCACCATTGGTGATCCGAGGCCAATCAGCAATAAACGGTAGATAATTGAAGGTTTAATACGCTTAATCTGTACTGTGGATGTTTTACTGGAGTTATTCATTAGTTTGGCCAATAGTTCCACTATTTCAATATGATAAACCTCGTCCTGTTGAAAAACCAGACAGCACATTTCAGATAGTATATAAAAAACAATATGTCGTTATATAAATAAGGAAATTGCACTGCATCATGGCATTTCATAATATGCGTTAATTGTTCTTTTTTATATTCTTTGAGGGAAATATGTTCCTGGACTATTTTGCACTGGGAGTGCTTATTTTTGTATTTCTGGTGATATTCTATGGGATTATTATTTTACATGATATTCCCTACCTGATTGCTAAAAAACGTAATCATCCTCATGCCGACGCCATTCATGTTGCTGGTTGGGTGAGTCTTTTTACGCTGCATGTTATCTGGCCATTTTTGTGGATTTGGGCCACGCTTTACCGCCCGGAGCGGGGATGGGGAATGCAAAACCATGACTCCTCCGTTGTGCAACTACAACAGCGTATTGCCGGGCTGGAGAAACAGCTCGCCGACATCAAATCCTCTTCTGCCGAGTAATACTTATGGATTTACTGATTATTTTGACCTATGTGGCTTTTGCATGGGCAATGTTTAAGATCTTCAAAATTCCTGTAAATAAATGGACCATTCCCACAGCGGCTCTGGGTGGCATATTTATTGTCAGTGGTTTAATTCTGTTAATGAACTATAACCATCCGTATACCTTCAAAGCGCAAAAAGCGGTTATTTCTATTCCTGTTGTCCCACAGGTGACAGGCGTGGTGATCGAAGTGACGGATAAGAAAAATACGCTGATTAAAAAAGGTGAGGTGCTATTTCGACTGGACCCGACGCGTTATCAGGCGCGGGTGGATCGGCTGATGGCGGATATCGTTACCGCAGAACATAAACAGCGGGCGTTGGGCGCAGAGTTAGATGAGATGGCGGCGAATACTCAGCAGGCAAAGGCCACGCGGGATAAATTCGCTAAAGAGTATCAGCGTTACGCACGCGGCAGCCAGGCGAAAGTAAACCCGTTTTCAGAACGCGATATTGATGTGGCGCGGCAAAATTATCTGGCGCAGGAAGCCTCCGTAAAGTCATCGGCGGCGGAACAAAAACAGATCCAGAGCCAGCTGGATAGCCTGGTGTTGGGTGAACATTCTCAAATCGCCAGCCTGAAAGCGCAGCTCGCGGAAGCAAAATATAACCTTGAGCAGACGATAGTGCGTGCGCCGAGCGATGGTTATGTGACCCAGGTGCTGATTCGTCCGGGTACCTATGCCGCGTCGCTGCCGCTACGTCCGGTGATGGTGTTTATACCCGATCAGAAACGACAAATCGTGGCGCAGTTCCGTCAGAACTCCTTGCTGCGCCTGGCTCCCGGCGATGATGCGGAAGTGGTATTTAACGCTCTGCCAGGCAAAGTGTTCAGCGGTAAGCTGGCAGCCATTAGTCCAGCTGTTCCCGGCGGAGCTTATCAGTCGACCGGCACCTTACAGACGTTAAACATAGCGCCGGGTTCAGATGGCGTTATCGCGACCATTGAACTGGATGAGCACACTGATTTGAGCGCTTTACCAGACGGTATTTACGCCCAGGTGGCGGTCTACTCTGATCATTTCAGCCATGTCTCGGTGATGCGCAAAGTGCTGTTACGCATGACCAGTTGGGTGCATTACCTTTATCTCGATCATTAATCTTCGCTTTCCGCTGCTTGTTCAGGCCGCAATTGCTGCGACTGAGCAAGCTGGTGGCGAATTTCACGCAGCATTTCATCCAGCACATACTGGACCCGCCAGGGCTGGTATTCCCGTTTACGGAAGATAGCCACCAGATCCAGCCACCATTCATACGGGTGCTGAAAGCAGGGCACCAGCGTGCCGTCTTGCAGGTCGCTCTGCACACTTTTGTCTGGCGCAAACACAATCCCCAGGTGATTTCGTGCCAGCTCCAGCGCAGATTGCGTGTTGTCGCAAACGTAATTTCCCTTCACGCGATAATCCCGCACCTCTTTACTCCCGGCGACGTTGAAGCGCCAGATATTCGCGTCGTCGATCATCATCGAGTCGATCAAAATACAGGAGTGATGTTCGAGTTCGTCAGGACGGCTAATGGGATGTTTCTCAAGATAGCGCTGGCTGGCATAAGCGGTTACGGCATATTGGGTAATAAAACTGGCAACCAGCGATTCATCTTTTGGTGGAGCGTAGCTGATTAAAACATCACAATCATCAGGAAATTCGACGCCTTCATAAAAGGCATTACGCTCAAGATTGCAGGTTTTTAGCGATAAGGTGATATCACCGATATCTTTAATTTTATCGATTACATGTTTGGATAAATAGGTAATTATGCCGGTTGGGGCGTAGATGGTGACCCGACCACGTTTCTCATGCTTATAATCTGCAATAAAATTATTAAGTTGCTCGTTTCTGTCCAGCATGTCGTTGATGTACGGTAACAGCGCGGTGCCAAAAGGTGTGAGCATCAGCTGCCGGGTGGTTCGGTCAAAGACTTTTAAACCCACTTTTGATTCAAAATCAGCAAGATATTTGCTGACGTTGGCCTGTGCGATGCCAAGTACAGTCGCGGCATGGCTGATATTTTCACTGGCAGCGATTACCGAGATAATTTTTAACTCCCGGTACTTAAGTTGTAATTTTGTCATCGCAACAGCCCAATTATATATAATTTTATGTATTACTATATAAATATGAATCTTGCACCGGAGAAATTGTAAGCATTATTATGCCGACTCTTTTTTATCTTATTTTAAAATGGAATACCGGACATGTTAATTAATCGCAATATTGTGGCGTTATTTGCGTTGCCTTTTATGGCAAGCGCAACTGCTTCTGAATTATCCATTGGTGCTGGTGCGGCTTATAATGAATCGCCTTATCGCGGTTATAATGAAAATACGAAGGCAATTCCGCTGATTAGTTATGAAGGTGATACTTTTTATGTTCGTCAGACCACGTTAGGTTTTATTCTGTCGCAAAGTGAAAAAAATGAACTTAGCCTGACCGCATCCTGGATGCCGCTGGAATTTGACCCTACCGATAATGACGATTATGCCATGCAACAGCTTGATAAGCGTGATAGTACGGCTATGGCGGGGGTTGCCTGGTATCACCACGAGCGTTGGGGAACCGTGAAAGCCTCTGCAGCTGCGGACGTTCTGGATAACAGCAACGGCTGGGTGGGGGAGCTATCGGTATTCCACAAAATGCAGATAGGTCGTCTGTCGCTGACACCTGCGCTGGGCGTTCTCTATTATGACGAGAATTTCAGTGACTATTACTATGGCATTTCAGAGAGTGAGTCCCGTCGTAGCGGTCTGGCAAGTTATTCCGCGCAGGATGCCTGGGTGCCCTATGTCAGCCTGACGGCAAAATACCCGATAGGAGAGCACGTCGTATTGATGGCGAGCGCAGGATACAGCGAGCTGCCGGAAGAGATTACCGACAGCCCGATGATTGATCGTAATGAGAGTTTTACCTTTGTCACCGGGGTGAGCTGGCGTTTTTAATTCACCGGTGGATGTCGGTGCGGCTGGTGCTCCGTCGTAATGCCACAAAGGTTGTTGCTCTGGATTGCTCTGTTCATACCGGGAACCTGGCGTCTGAATCAGGATCTTATGGCTGAACAATCCCTTGCCTTCAAATGTCGTAAATGGCGCATCGGCGGGCAGCAACAGGTTATGCAGTGACTCGACGTTGTCGGCCTGCTCCATGCAATACGGTTTAATGACGTTGGCTATTTCCGGCAGATTTTTCAGAAACATACTGGTTTAACGCCAGCAGCGTGGAAGCGGCGTTACAGCAAGGAACATATCAATTCGTAGTGCCGGGGCGATGAAGCCCCGGCGTGAGGGATTACTGCCCGTAATAGGCATTGGCCCCATGCTTACGCAGGTAGTGCTTATCCAGCAGTTCGTTTTGCATCGCAGGGAGCTGCGGCGCAAGCTGGCGCGAGAATAGACCCATATAGGCGCATTCTTCGAGTACTACGGCGTTATGCACGGCATCGGCGGCGTTTTTACCCCATGCGAACGGGCCGTGAGAATGCACCAGCACCGCCGGGATTTGTGCCGGACTCCTGCCACGTTCTTCGAAGGTTTCAATGATCACTTCGCCGGTCTGATATTCATATTCGCCGTTAATCTCCTCTGCGGTCATCTGTCGCGTGCAGGGGATGGCACCGTAAAAATAATCGGCGTGGGTGGTGCCCCAGGCGGGGAGATCCAGCCCGGCCTGTGACCAGATGGTGGCGTGGCGCGAGTGGGTATGCACAATACCGCCAATTTCGGCATAGCGACGGTAGAGCGCCAGATGCGTTGGTGTATCGGAAGAGGGTTTTTTGCTGCCTTCCACCACCTTACCGCTGGCTATCTCAACCACCACCATATCGTCGGCGGTCATCACGTCGTACTCGACGCCGGAAGGTTTGATTACCATCCATTGCCGCGTTTCGTCTACCGCGCTGACATTGCCCCAGGTGAACGTCACCAGATGGTGAGCGGGAAGCGCCAGATTCGCCGCCAGCACGTCGGCTTTCAGTTGCTCTAACATATAAATCCAGCCTCCTGCATACGCGCTTCAATCCAACGCCGCGCCTGAATAATCTCCAGCACCGGCTCTTTGGCTTTTTCGGTCCACATCTCAATCAGGAAAGAACCGCGATAGTTCAGTTTATGCAGCGTTTTGAAGATGCCAACGAAATCGACGCAGCCTTCGCCAAACGGCACGTCGCGGAACTGTCCGGGACTTTGCCCGGTGACTGGCTGGGTGTCTTTCAGGTGGATCGCGGCGATACGGTCAATGCCCAGTTTCAGTTCGGCGGGAACATCATTGCCCCAGGCGCTGAGGTTGCCGACGTCCGGGTAGACGGTGAACCACGGTGAGGCGAGCATCTCGTCCCATTTTTTCCATTTGCTGATGGAGTTCATAAACGCGGTATCCATAATCTCCACCGCCAGCATTACTTGTGATGCCGCCGCCTGTTCGACTGCCCACGCCAGCCCTTCAGCAAAACGTTGCCGGGTGCCTTCGTCGTGGTCTTCGTAATAGACGTCATAACCTGCCAGCTGGATGGTGCGAATGCCGAGATCGCGCGCCAGGCGAATCGCTTTACTCATGATTTCCCGCGCCCGTTCGCGCACTGCCTCGTCACGGCTACCAAAGGGAAAGCGACGATGTGCGGACAGGCACATCGACGGGATCCCAACACCTGTTTCGATCATCGCGGCAACCAGCGAAGTCCTTTGTGCGGCGCTCCAGTCAAGACGTGAGAGCCGTTCGTCGGTTTCATCCACCGACATTTCGACAAAATCAAAACCGCAGCTTTTTGCCAGCACCAGCCGCTCCGGCCAGGAGAGATCTTTCGCCAGCGCTTTTTCATAAATCCCTAACGGATGATTACGCACGCGCACCTCCCCAGATAGCGTCGATTTGCGCATGGAAATCGCCAGCCACTTGCGCCGGATTTGCCGCGCCTGCCAGTGCCCGCCCGGCAATAAACGCTTTCACGCGGATATCTTTAAACAGCGGCAGGTCAGCAGGGGGAATCCCGCCAGTAATGGAAAGCTCAAGGCCGATATCTGAAAGCGCCTTCATGCGTGCCAGATCGGCTTCGCCCCACTGTTGCCCGCTGGCCTGTGCATCACGACCGCGATGATAAATGGCCTGCCGCACGCCAATACGATGCCAGTCGCGGGCGTCGTCCAGCGTCCAGTTACCGAACAGCTCTATCTGAATTTCACCCCCGCAGCGTTGTGCCATTGCGTGGCCTTTTTCTACCGTCGCGAGCGGCGCGGCGCAGATGATGGTCATCCAGTTAGCGCCTGCGCCAAACGCCTGTTGCGCGAGCGTTTCACCAGCGTCGGCGACCTTCCAGTCAGCAACGATGATTTTGTCCGGGCACTGTTCGCGCAAGGCTTTCACCGCGCCAAGCCCTTCGTTTAAACAGAGAATGGTGCCCGCTTCGACGATATCGACGCTGTCTTTTAACAGCGTCACGTCGCGCTGCGCGGCTTCAAGTGATGAGTGGTCGAGGGCCAGTTGCAGAAGTGGTCGGCTCATAATGTGTGCTCCTTAATGCGGGCGTGAAAGCCCTGAAGTGCGGCAATGAGATGCTGATAACGTTGATATTTTTTTTGGTAAAGCTGATGGGCGGTCATATCTGGCAGCAGGGTGCGCACCGGGTGTCGCAAGTCACGTTGGGCTTCGCTGAAGTTGTGATAAACCCCGGTGCCGACGCGGGCGGCAAGGGCCGCACCAAAGCAGCCGGTTTCTTCCACCTGCGGCAGCTCGATACGCAGACCGCTGACGTCCGCCAGCATTTGCATCCAGACATCGGAGTGCGCCGGGCCGCCAGTGACGCGTAGGGTGTGAACATCAGTAAAACGTTCGCGCATTCGGTTGAGGTGGGTCATATGGCTGAACACCACCCCTTCATAGATGGCCTGCAACAGGTGCGCGCGGGTGTGAATGGCCTGCATCCCGTAGAAACCACTGGTCATCTCGAGTCCGGCGTTGCTGCCGTACAGGAACGGCAGGAAAAAGAGATCGCCCCCAGCCTTCGGCAAGCTGGCAACGGCCTGATTGATCTCATCAAACGAGATTTCTCCCCACTGTGCGGTAAACCATTCGAGGTTGCCGGAAGAGGTAGGGCTGGCTTCGTGAACGATAAATTCACCATCGTTAACGTAGCGACCATAGACATACGGATGCGCTTCACCGTCACGTAAACCGCGGGTTATGCCGCTGGTCACCGCCCAGGTCCCCATCACCGCATTGAGGGTAAATTCGTCTTCGATCCCGGCGCAGAGTGCGGTGGAAACCACATCAAACAGGCCGCCAACAACGGGCGTACCCGCTTTCAGACCGGTCAGGGCGGCTGTCTGAGCGGTGATCTCCCCGCAGATTTCGGCAGATCCGACAACAGGCGGCAGGGCGTGATTGATTTCAGCGATCCCCAGCCAGTCGGTGAGGCACGGGTCATATTCCCCAAGACTCATGTTGTAGAGGTTGGACTCGGAAATATTGCTCTCTTCACAGCCTTTGACGCCAGTTAAACACCAGCGCAGGTAGTCGTGCGTCATCATCACGCAGCCAATTTGCGCGTAGCGTTCTGGTTCGTGCTCTTTCAGCCAGCGTAACAGCGACACCGGATGCCCGGTCCACAAGGTTTGTCGGGTCAGCGGGTAGAGTTTTTCCGGGATGCCATCTTCCTGCCAGCGACGAACGATTTCCATCGCCCGGCGGTCCGAGGACAAAATAGCATTCCCGAGCGGTTTGTCGTTTTTATCCAGCAAAAACAAGCCCTTTCCCTGTGCGGAGATGCCGATACCGACAATTTGTTCCCCGCTAACACCAGAATGAGTAAGCAGGGCGCGAATGACAGCCATGCAGCATTGCCACAGTTCTGCCATATCGCGCTCTGCCCAGCCTGGCTGCGGGCTTAATGCGCACAGCGGCAGGCGCTGCACGCCTGCCTCCCGGCCTTCGCGGTCATACAGCCCGGCTTTCAGCCAGCTACCGCCACAATCTAACCCCAGCCAGTATTGCGTCATGGTTTATTGCACCTCATCCACGGCTTTCAGCAGATCAGCTCCCTGCGGCACATCTTTAACAAACATGTCGCGAACCTGATTCCCCAGTGCGTCGCTAAAGGCTTTGCGGTCGAGATCGGTGATGACTTCCACGCCCGCTTCTTTCATGCCGTCGATGATTTTTTGCTGATCTTCAGCAACCAGTTTGCGCTGATAGTTACCCGCTTCTTGTGCAGATGAAACTAGCGCCTGCTGGAACTCCGGACTTAAGCCATCAAACTTCGCTTTGTTGATCACCACCAGAAGCGGGGAATAGGCGTGGTGCGTCAGAGAAAGGAACTTCTGCACTTCGAAAAATTTTGCTGACCAGACGACGTTGATCGGGTGTTCCTGAGCGTCGATAGTGCGGGTTTCCAGCCCGGTATAGACTTCGGCAAACGGCATCGGGATCGGGTTAGCGCCAAAGACTTTGAATGCGGCGATATTCATTGGGCTATTGTTGGTGCGGATTTTCAGCCCTTTCAGGTCGGCGGGGGTTTTAACCGGTGCGCGCGAGTTGGTGACATCGCGCCAGCCGTTTTCCCAGTAGGCCAGTACTTTCAGTCCTTTACCTTCAAGTGAGGCTTTCAGATCATCACCGACTTTGCCGTCGAGCGTTTTATGCGCGTGAGCGGTATCGCGGAACAGGAAAGGGACATCAAGCAAGTTCATCACTGGTGATAACCCGGCAAAGTTATTCGAGCCGGACATTTCCATATCGATGGTGCCGCCACGTACGCCGCTGATCATCGCCTGCGCGTTACCGAGAGTGCTGTCCGGGAACAGTTTTAATTTCAGCTCGCCTTTGGTTCTCTCCTGCAATAAATCATTGAATTTTTTCGCCGCAATATGTTGCGAGTCGGTTTGTGATGTTTCATAACCGAAACGTAAAGATTGTGCCGCCAGAGAAGATGTGCTGAATGCAGCCAGGCCAGCAATGAATAATGCGTAGGTTACAGAGCGTAATTTCATAATATTTTCCTTTTAATTAATCCGTTTCAAAGGGAGGATGATGAGATCGGGAATAAAAACAAATACGACTAATAATGAATATAAAACCAGGACGTAAGGGAAAACGCCTCTGACTGCATCATCGAATTTGAGTTTTGCCACCCCTGAAATAACGTTAAGTACATTACCGATAGGCGGTGTAATTAAGCCGATTGAGCAGTTAATGATAAACATGACACCGAAATAAATCGGATCGATTCCTGCCTCTTTAACTAAAGGCATTAATACCGGGGTAAGAATTAATACCGTCGGCGTTAAATCCATGACCATGCCGACAATCAGGATAGCCACCATAATGACGATAAACAGCAGACGCGGTGAATCGACCAACGGTTGCAGTAAATCAGAAACCATCATCGGCAGTTCAGCAATGGTAATCAGCCAGGCGGAAACTTGTGCCGAGGCCACCAGAAACATAACCACTGAGGTGGTTTTCGCCGCGCCAATGAGTACATGCCAAAGTGTGGCGAAGGTCATTTCACGGTAAATAACTGTGGCGACAAACAGCGCATAGAAAGCAGCAACGGCCCCGGCTTCGGTAGGGGTAAACAGACCGGAGCGAAACCCGCCAATAATGATGACTGGAAGAAACAGCGCCCAGATACCGGAGACAAAAGAGTGCCAGATTTCCTGCATCGTTGCTTTTTGCTGGCGGGGTAAATTAAGGCGACTGGCCTGCCACCACCAGGTAAGCATCAGCGTTGCGCCCATCATCATGCCAGGGGCAATGCCCGCCATAAACAGCTTACTGATGGATAATCCGCTGGAAACGCCGAAGATAATAAACGGAATGGAAGGGGGAATAATTGGCGCGATAATGCCGCCAGAGGCAATCAGCCCCGCCGCCCGGTTGACCGGGTAGTTGGCGCTGCGCATCATCGGCACCAGTAGAGCGGCAACGGCGGCGGTATCCGCAACGGCAGAACCAGAAAGGCTTGCCATAATCATAGCCGCCAGCACGCCGACGTAGCCCAGCCCGCCTGGTTTATGCCCCACCAGTTTCATCGGCAGGTCAACAATGCGTTTTGACAAGCCGCCCGCATTCATGATTTCACCCGCCAGCACAAAGAACGGAATCGCCAGCAGGGAGAAGCTATCGGCTCCGTTCACCAGCGTTTGTGCCATGATCTGGACATCAAACATGTCCAGCCAGAACATTAACGCCGCCCCGCACAACAACAGTGCCCAGGAAATAGGCAAACCGATAGCAATACCACCCAACAGACAGCCCAGAAAAATCAGCACAGCCATGATTAAGCTCCTTGCGGTGGCGACGTTAGAGAATTGCTACGCGTGATGAGTTGATATAAATGACGCAGTTCAAAGAATGCGATAACGAGGCTGGTGGGCAGATAAGCGGCATACATCAGGCCGATGGGTAAACCGAGGATCGGTGAATAATCGCTCCAGTCCTGAATTGTTTTTAGCGTTGCGCCCCAGGCCAGTGCGCCACAAATAAATAAGATTAAGGAATGGGTAACCAGAGCGACTCGTCGCTGCCATGCGGGGGAGAGTTTCTCCACCAGAAAGGTGACCTGAACGTGGGCGTTATCCATAAAAGCCACAATCGCGCCAATAAATGTTAACCAGACAAATAAATAACGCGACAATTCATCTACAGATAAAATACTTGTTTGAAAACCATATCTTAAAATAATGTTTATAAACACAATACAGGAAAGTACGGCGAGATTAATCGCCAGTATTGCTTCGAGTATTTTTTTCATAGCTATTCCTTGAGGCTATGTCTGTCATAATTCATGTTGCATGTGCAGCAACCTGAATTATTAATATAGTTAGAGCAATAACATTACCCAGGCGTTCTGGCGTAGACGATTATTCGATTAATTCAGCGCCGTTAATGCGACTTTAACCACAATTTTTCGTATCTCAGAGGCTGTTTGCAAAATACAACCTGGTCGGTGAACATCCTGCGGAAAGAAAATTGCGTAGCTGCCCGGTATCATTTCTATAAATGATTCATGTTCACTGTCATGATAAAAAATAATATCGCGCTGCTCTAATAGTGATTCGCTGACTTTATTATTTCCCGTATCAATAGCAATGCCGATTTTCTCTTCACCCCACGCCAGAAACTGAATATCGATATACCGACGATGCACTTCCGGACGGTTTTCCACCGCTTCGCGTGTGGTTAAATCGATAATTTGCGCATAAATATTTTTGCCGTCGATTTCGACAACGCCCGGCTCCAGGGCGTTGAAATCGGTAGCGCGCAGAAAATCGAGCGCCTTTTCAATGGCGGCGGGCAAACGGCACGGATTGGGCTGCGCGATATGTCCAAAAATTATGACTTATCTCCTTATAACGCCTGGATTTTGGCCCACACGCTGTCATCAACGGTAATACCGTTACGGCGGTTTTCGGCCAGCAGGGTAGTAAATTCATGGCCGGGTAAGCGAATGGCCTGATTTTCGTCAGCACGCTCGGCACTAGTAACGTAATCCATGATGCGTTGCAGCTTGGCATCGCGGGTGGGACCGTCGATAAGCTTGTCCACTTCAATGGCAATAAAAATTTGTGAAATGCCGTATTCGTCGCTGTTGTCCTGGGTGACTTCGGCAACGGATGCGCCGTCGGAAAGGAGAGTAGCGATCATATCCAGCACAATCGACATGCCAGAACCTTTCCAGTAGCCCATCGGCAAAATGCGGCGATTCTTCTCGATAACGCCAGGTTCTTTGGTCAAATTGCCCTCATCATCAAAGCCACCATCGACCGGGAGCTGACGACCTGCCAGACGGTTAACTTCTAACATGCCGTAAGAGAACATCGACATCGACATATCGACCATGGTGATCGGCGTGGAAGGAATGGCGACGATCAGCGGGTTAGTGCCGATGCGACACTCTTTTGCGCCCCACGGCGGCATTACGGCGATGGAGTTGGTCCAGCAAATGCCAATATAGCCTTTTTCCGCCGCCTGCCAGCCGTAGCTGCCGCCGCGCATCCAGTGGTTGGCATTACGTAGTGCCACCAGACCAATACCGTGATCGGCAGCCAGTTCAATGGCGCGATCCATCATCTTTTTCGCTGTCAGGTTACCGATCGAACGCTGGGCGTCCCACTGTTCAATTGCGCCGAGGCTGGTTATACGTTTGGGTTGGGCATCAGGAATGATATCGCCGTTTTCCAGTTGTTGAATGAAACGAGGGAAACGATTAACGCCGTGAGAATAAACGCCGGATTCGGTGGTGCGGGCGAACATCTCTGCACAGGCGTCAGCCGTTTCGCTGTCAACGCCGCGTGAAATTAAGACCCGATTAAAGGCTGCTTTTAACTGCTCAAATGTCACTTTCATCCCAGGCTTCCTTGTTTTTTTGATCGCTTTTTTGGCTTAAAATTTCAATATGCGAAACTTAATTTCAAATATATCGATCGCTTTTTAACAAAGCAATCTGATTGATGAATTTCAAAAGACATAAAAATCAATTGGTTATAAATTATCTGTCGAGATCGTGAACTACGGCACACTTTGCGCTACCATCAGGACGCGACAAAATGGGGAAAGAAGTGATGGGAAAAAAAGAGAACGAGATGGCGCAGGAAAAAGAGCGTCCAGCCGGAAGCCAGA
The DNA here is from genome assembly GCF_032029835.1 of Escherichia sp. AM3. Classification (NCBI taxonomy): domain Bacteria; kingdom Pseudomonadati; phylum Pseudomonadota; class Gammaproteobacteria; order Enterobacterales; family Enterobacteriaceae; genus Escherichia; species Escherichia sp. AM3. Next base: position 20,005 of record NZ_JAVUPQ010000037.1, read on the forward strand.
GTCTGTTTCGCGGGTTGATGCTGATTGAGATTTTGAGCAACTATCCAAACGGTTGTCCGTTGGCGCATCTTTCGGAGCTGGCTGGTTTAAATAAGAGTACCGTCCATCGCTTATTGCAGGGATTACAGTCCTGCGGCTATGTGACCACCGCGCCTGCCGCAGGGAGTTATCGCCTGACCACCAAATTTATTGCCGTCGGGCAGAAGGCGCTGTCTTCGCTGAATATCATTCATATCGCCGCTCCGCATCTTGAGGCACTGAACATCGCCACTGGTGAAACCATTAACTTCTCCAGCCGCGAAGACGATCACGCTATTTTGATTTATAAGCTGGAACCCACAACCGGGATGCTGCGAACCCGTGCCTATATTGGCCAGCATATGCCGCTCTACTGTTCCGCAATGGGCAAGATCTACATGGCGTTTGGTCACCCGGACTACGTGAAGTCATACTGGGAAAGCCATCAGCATGAGATCCAGCCGTTAACCCGCAATACCATTACCGAGCTGCCCGCGATGTTCGACGAACTGGCGCACATTCGTGAAAGCGGAGCGGCGATGGACAGAGAAGAAAACGAACTCGGCGTCTCCTGTATTGCTGTTCCGGTGTTTGATATTCATGGGCGGGTGCCGTACGCCGTGTCGATTTCGCTTTCGACATCACGTCTGAAACAGGTGGGAGAGAAAAATCTCCTGAAACCACTGCGTGAAACCGCGCAGGCTATTTCTAATGAACTGGGATTTACTGTCAGGGATGACCTGGGCGCGATCACATAACGCTTTGGACAAGTGCCAAAACTTTAACATTTCCTTCGTTGGATCAAAGCAGTAGGGACGCGCTCTCTGGCACTCTGCTGTTTTAGTGCAAAGGAGTGATCATGAACCGGTTTATTATTGCGGATGCGACGAAATGTATCGGTTGCCGTACCTGTGAAGTGGCTTGCGCAGTGTCGCATCAGGAGAATCAGGATTGCGCTGCGTTGTCACCAGACGAGTTTATTTCCCGTATTCGTGTCATTAAAGACCACAGCTGGACCACGGCAGTAGCCTGTCATCAGTGTGAAGATGCACCGTGCGCGAATGTCTGCCCTGTTGACGCGATAAGCCGCGAACAAGGGCATATTTTCGTTGAACAAACACGTTGCATTGGCTGTAAAAGCTGTATGCTGGCTTGCCCGTTTGGTGCGATGGAGGTCGTTTCTTCGCGCAAAAAGGCGAGGGCGATTAAGTGCGATCTGTGCTGGCATCGGGAGACGGGACCGGCCTGTGTTGAAGCCTGCCCGACAAAGGCGTTGCAGTGCATGGATGTCGAGAAAGTGCAGCGGCATCGGCTACGGCAGCAGCCTGTTTGAAACGTTTTCCGGCGTTTCTCAACGCCGGAATAGCGTGCTTTGTTTATGCCAGATGCGGCGTAAACGCCCTATCCGGCCTACAAATTCTTCCAAATTCAATATATTGCAGAAATCATGTAGGCCTGATAAGCGTAGCGCATCAGGCAATTTTTAGTGACTTTCAGCCCAGGCTCTTTCTATCTCTTCCGCCAGAATCTTCACCCCCGCCTCAATTTTCTCCGGCTCTGGTACGTAGTTCATGCGCATACATTGATGCGTATGCGGCCACGGTTTATCCAGCCCTGGGAAGAAGTTGTGCCCCGGCACCATCAGCACGCCGCGTGCTTTCAGGCGCTGATAGAGCTGCTCGGTCGTAATGGGCAAATCCTTAAACCATAGCCAGAGGAAAATGGCTCCTTCCGGTTTATGAATCAGGCAGCGATTTTCCGGTAAATAGCGGCGAATGATGGCGATAGTTTCCTGAACACGCTGGTAGTAAAACGGTTTGATGACTGTTTCAGACAGGCGCAGCAGATCGTTACGCTTAATCATTTCACACATCATCGCCGGACCAATACCGCCAGGTGCCAGGCTGATAATGCCGTTCATATTGGTGATGGCGGTGATGATTTTTTCATTGGCGATGATAATGCCGCAGCGGGAGCCAGGTAGACCCAGCTTGGAAAGACTCATGCACAGCACGATATTCGGATTCCATAGCGGGCGCGCTTCACTGAAGATGATACCCGGGAACGGGACGCCATAAGCGTTATCAATCACCAGCGGAATGCCGTGTTGATTCGCCAGCGCGTCAAGCTTCAGCAACTCTTCGTCAGTAATCACATTGCCTGTTGGATTCGTCGGCCGGGAGACGCAAATCATCCCGGTTTCTTCGCCAATATGCAGATGCTCAAAATCGACGTGGTATTTAAACTGGCCTTCCGGCAGCAGTTCAATATTCGGACGCGCAGAGACAAACAGATCTTCTTCCAGTCCGGCGTCAGCATAGCCAATGTATTCCGGTGCAAGCGGGAACAGCACTTTTTTGACCCGACCATCGGCACGGCGTCCGGCAAACAGGTTAAATAAGTAGAAAAACGCGCTCTGGCTGCCGTTTGTTAGTGCAATATTCTGTGGTTCGATATCCCAACCCAACTTCTCGCGCAGCATTCCGGCAAGCAGTGTGAGTAGCTCCGTTTTCCCCTGTGGACCGTCGTAGTTACACAGTGCATCAGTCGCTTTGCCACTTTCCAGCATGTCGGTCAGTAGCGTCTGGAAGTAGTCCTGCATTTCCGGGATCTGCGCCGGATTACCGCCGCCGAGCATAATCGCGCCAGGCGTGCGTAAACCGTCGTTCAGATCTTCCATCAACAGCGTAATGCCGGAGTGGCGGGTAAATTTGTCACCAAAAAGGGAGAATGTCATAGCGGGATATCTGTCGAACTCTGTAGCAAGGAAGGTAACAATAACGCTACATTTGCTGGGGTGCAAATCGGTCTGTTGAAGAGTGAGCGGTGCTTTATCCTGCAACGCTGATTAGGGCTGACATTTTATCCTGGTTGGCGGCTTCCCGAGGTACTGACGAACGGGAAGCCGGAAAAGTTACTGTTGCCCTGCCCAGACGACCAGCACTTTATCGTCGCCATGCTCACGAACAAAGCCGTAGCCCTGCTTCAGCAAAAGTGTCGTTTGTTTGCCCGCGCCAATTGCGGGATGGCGGGCGCGGAACTGGCTGATTTTCTGCCAGTGCGCGACGCTGGCGGCAGATTTACCGCTAACATCCTGCCAGTTCATATCCGAACGTGTACCTTGCAGCGGATCAGAACCTGTAGGACCGAACGGACGCGAGGATTCATCACCATAAAAGATTTGTACCGCGCCTGGCGCTAATAGTAATAACTCTGCTGCTTTGTCGCCCCCTTCACGGAACAGGCGGGTATCATGCGACGAGAGGTAGCTCAACACGTTGAAACCCTGCAATTTCTCCGCCATTTGCTGCCAGGTCGTATCCATCTGCGCCAGACAGTCGACTGCTTTCGCCGCCTGCTCCTGATAATCGAAATTGATCATCGCATCGAAGCCGTGGCGATAGTAGTCACTTTGCATCACGCCGTGGCCCCAGGCTTCACCGGTCATCCAGAAAGGTTTGTCATCTAATGCTTTGTCGGGGTTAGCTTTTTTCCATTCGCGAAGCGCGGCGCTGGCTTCGGTTTTCAGTTGCTGCCAGGCGGGCAACTCAACATGTTTGGCGGTATCGACCCGAAAACCATCAATCCCATAGTCGCGGACCCACTGACTTAACCAGTGGGTTAAGTAATCGCGCGGCGTATAGCCGTCAATGGCTTTGGCGTGGGTATCCATTTTGTTTTTATAGAACACCGGCAGACCAGAAGCGGTAGTTGATTCGGTTTTGATATCCGGCAAAAAGGCTAGCGACATAGTGAGATCGTCGAATCCAGGATTGTCGTAATCGCCGATATCCGTTCTGATCCAGTTTTTTCCCCACCATTTATCCCAGCCTGTTTTGTCGCTGAAATTAATGTAATCGTTAAAGCTATGCCAGGTTTGCCCGGCGGCAGGTTTCCAGTCGCTCCAGCGTTCACCCAGCGATTTTTTCACTTCGTCACCAGAAAGATATAACGCGCCAAACTGATACTCCTGCATATCCGCCAGCGTGGCATAGCCGGTGTGGTTCATCACGACATCAAAGAGAATACGAATACCGCGCTGATGTGCGCTATCAACCAGCGTCCGTAGATCGGCTTCGTTGCCCATATTGGCATCAAGATTCGTCCAGTCCTGTGTGTAATAACCGTGGTAGGCATAATGCGGGAAATCGCCTTTTGTACCGCCGCCGACCCAGCCGTGAATTTGCTCAAATGGTGCGCTTATCCATAAAGCATTAACGCCCAACTGCTGGAGGTAATCCAGTTTGTTGGTCAGGCCGCGTAAATCGCCGCCGTGAAAAGTGCCAATTTCCGCCATACCGTCTTTATGACGTCCGTAACTCTGGTCATTACTGGGATCGCCGTTTTCGAAACGATCTGTCAGCACAAAGTAAACCGTGGCGTTATGCCAGTCGAAAGGGGCGGATGTGTCAGTTTCTGCCCGTTCCAGCAGGAGTAAACCGTTGCTGGTGGCAGCGGGTTGTAACATTATTTGACCGTTCTTCACTATCGCAATTTGCTGGCTGTAATAATCCCGTACGGCGGCTCCTTCCGGGAAAGTGGCGCTGACATCCACTGTGAGCGGTAATCCATCCCATTTCGGGCATTCACGGACCAGGCTTGCTACCGGTTCGGCGGCGTTCTGGATGGAAATCATCAATGTTGGCGTACCGGAGCGGGTGTCTATTTGCAGCGTATATTCGCCGTCCCTGAACAATCGCCATTGAGGCGGCGTGTTGCTACAAGGTTGCAGGGAAAGCATCTGATTGAGTTTTATCGCATCCGCAGGCTGCCAGCACTGTTGGTCAAAATTTAGCGTTAGTGGACGCGTACCTTTGGGCAACTGCGCGTGGCTGACAAATGTTCCTGTCCCCTGTTCGCTAAAGGCGGGAAACCCCGGAGAAGTCCAGCTGGCGGCAACGGCGAAGCCAGGAAGGAGTGTCAGAAAACAGGCGGCGAGTTTCATGGCGGATGAGTCCTTATTGCTGCGATTTCAGACAGTTTGCCAGCGATAAGCCAAACAAAACTCATCCCTGAGCGGTAAGTCCACAGGATGAGAAGCAAGGGTGAGCGATCTCGCGCAAAAAACGGCTGAATTTTGCGATAACCCCCACATTTTCTGCGATTTAGCGCCAATCTGAATCGTTAACACGTGACATAGTTTCAGATTTGGACTATTCCTTGGGGTGCTCTTGACAGCTATTTTTGATATGATTTGAGATTCAACTCTCAAATTTGTGAAAAATATAAGGTGTTGGAATGATTAAATCCGACCAGGAGACCTGATGATTTTGACTCCCATACGACGATATGGGGCGATGATTCTTATGTTACTCACTCTGGTGTTTTCGAGTGAGGTGTTAGCGAAGACGCACACAACAACAGCGAGTCAAAAGTCCCACTTAACTAAAGCTAGTAATAAACAGGTAAGCAGTAAACAAGAGTATTCTCGCAATAGTGCAAAGAGTAGTTCACTTCCTGATTTGCGAAAATACCCTTCCGGAACACCAAGGAAAAAGGCGTTTCTCCGGACCGTAATGCCTTACATTACCAGCCAAAATGCGGCCATTACTGCGGAACGTAACTGGCTCATTTCAAAACAGTATCAGGGCCAATGGTCACCTGCTGAGCGTGCGCGTCTGAAAGACATCGCCAAACGCTACAAGGTGAAGTGGTCCGGTAATACGCGAAAAATCCCGTGGAATACCTTGCTTGAACGCGTAGACATTATCCCCACCAGTATGGTGGCGACGATGGCTGCAGCAGAAAGCGGTTGGGGAACGTCGAAGCTGGCGCGCAACAACAACAACCTGTTCGGCATGAAATGCATGAAAGGACGTTGTACCAATGCGCCAGGTAAAGTGAAAGGGTACTCACAGTTTAGTTCTGTCAAAGAATCGGTGAGCGCCTATGTCACTAACCTGAATACGCACCCGGCTTACTCTTCGTTCCGTAAATCGCGTGCGCAGCTGCGTAAAGCGGATCAGGAAGTGACTGCCACAGCGATGATTCACAAGCTGAAGGGCTACTCGACCAAAGGGAAGAGTTATAACAACTACCTGTTCGCAATGTACCAGGATAACCAACGGTTAATCGCGGCGCATATGTAATTGCATTTCCTTGAGCCTTATCCGACTTGTCAGTCGGATAAGGCTTTTTACTTTGTCTCAGGCAGTTGAGCTACGAGCCTGAAGCGTTGTTGGTGCGTTTTATCATGCCTGGCGGGTAGGTCGGATAAGGCGTTCACGCCGCATCCGACAACCACGCAGCGTTACCTGATGTGACGCCGACAATTCTCATCATCGCTACAACATGACCTCGCTATTTACATCGCGATACTCTTTTGGCGTCGTGTCATATGCTTTTTTAAAAACAGAGTAGAAATATTGCAGCGATGGATAACCGCACATTTGCGATATCTCATTGATCGACAAGGTGGTTGAAATCAGCAGACTGCGCGCTTTCTCCAGCTTCTCGGCATGAATCATGGCATGGATGGTTTCACCCACCTCTTCTTTAAAACGCTTCTCAAGATTGGAGCGCGAGATCCCGACCGCATCCAGTACCTGATCCACTTTAATCCCTTTACAGGCGTGATTACGAATGTAATGCATGGCCTGAATAACGGCGGGATCGGTCAGCGAGCGATAATCTGTTGAGCGCCGTTCAATGACGCGAACTGGTGGGACCAAAATTCGCTGTAGCGGCATTTCTTCTTTATCTAATAATCGATGCAACAGTTTTGCCGCCTGATAGCCCATTTGCCGCGCGCCCTGAGCGACCGAAGAAAGGGCGACACGCGACAGATAGCGGGTCAGTTCTTCGTTATCGATGCCAATCACGCATAATTTTTCCGGTACGGGAATATGTAGATGTTCACATACTTGCAGAATATGCCGCGCTCGGGCGTCAGTAACGGCAATAATCCCGGTTTGCGGTGGTAGCGTTTGTAGCCAGTCTGCCAGCCGATTTTGCGCGTGTTGCCAGTTCTCTGGCGCGGTTTCTAACCCCTGATAAACCACTCCGCGATACTTTTCTTCGGCGACAAGCTGACGAAATGCATATTCGCGCTCAGTGGCCCAACGTTTGCCGCTTGATTCCGGAAGACCATAAAAAGCAAAGCGGTTAACGCCTTTCTCTTTTAAATGCAAAAATGCGCTTTCAACCAGCGCATAGTTATCGGTGGCAATGTAATGAACGGGTGGGTAACTTTCTGCAAGGTGATACGAGCCGCCAACCCCAACAATGGGGACGTCGACATCAGCCAGCGCTTGCTCGATCTGTTTGTCGTCGAAGTCGGCAATGACGCCATCTCCTAACCAGTCCTTGATTTTATCAATGCGGGCGCGGAAATCTTCTTCAATGAAAATATCCCATTCCGATTGTGACGCCTGTAAATATTCCCCTACGCCTTCTACTACCTGCCGGTCATAGGCTTTATTGGCATTGAACAGTAATGTGATGCGGTGACGTTTAGTAAACATGGTTCTTTTCCTGCTGAATCATGCAAAAACTCAAAACCGGTAATACGTAACCGGCTTTGAGAAAATTTTTATCAAAATCAAGAACGGCGTTTGGTTGCGGAGTCCATCCATACTGCCAGCAACAGAATCGCACCTTTAACGATATACTGCCAGAAGGTCGGTACATCCATCATACTCATGCCGTTATCCAGTGAAGCCATGATAAATGCCCCCATTACTGCTCCGGCAACGCTTCCCACACCGCCAGCCAGGCTGGTGCCGCCAATCACGCATGCTGCAATTGCGTCCAGTTCGGCGATATTTCCCGCAGAAGGTGAACCAGCGCCAAGTCGAGAACTAAGGATTAATCCGGCGATGGCTACCATTAATCCGTTAATCGCGAACACGGCAAGTTTGGTGCGTTCAACGTTAATCCCGGAGAGACGTGCTGCTTCCAGATTGCCGCCGATGGCATAAATGCGTCGTCCAAATGCCGTCCGCGTTGCCATAAACATTCCGCCGAGTAACAGCAACGTCAGCAGCAGAACAGGAGTGGGAACGCCACGGTAATCATTCAACAGCCAGATTGCGCCTAATACGATGATAGCGGTTAAAGCCTGGCGACCGACTACTGCGGTAGAGGCCGGAGACTGCAAACCCAAAGCCTGACGGCGCATTCTTCCGCGCCATTGCCAACCAACAAAAGCCATTAAGCCAAGCGCGCCAATGATGAAGCCAGTGCTGGCAGGTAGATAGCTTTGCCCAATTTGTGACATCGCGGCGCTGGTGGGGGAAACAGTCGTGCCGTTGGTGATGCCAATGAGTATGCCGCGAAATGCCAACATGCCCGCGAGGGTGACAATAAATGAAGGGACTTTGCGGTACGCGACCCACCATCCGTTCCAGGCACCGAGAAGCAGTCCCAGAACCAACGTCACAATGATGGTAAGTGGCAAAGGCCAGCCTAACCAGACGTCACAAATCGCCGCGACGCCACCTAATAGCCCCATCATTGAGCCGACGGAAAGGTCGATTTCAGCAGAAATTATGACGAACACCATTCCTACCGCGAGGATGCCGGTAATCGCGGTCTGGCGTAACAGGTTGGAGACGTTACGGGCGCTTAAGTAGGCACCATCGGTGGTCCAGGTAAAGAACAGCATGATTGCGATGATAGCTGCAATCATCACGAAGACCTGCAAATTCAGTGATTTCAGCCCGGAGAAGCCACCGGATGTCGGTACGGCCAATTTCACTTCAGACGGATTGCTTTTCGACATGATGTTCGCTCCTCAATGCGGCTTCCATCACCTGCTCCTGAGTCAGGTTATGATTTATCAGGTTGGCTTTTAGTTTCCCTTCATGCATCACCAGTACACGATCGCTAAGGCCGAGCACTTCAGGTAATTCGGAAGAGATGACAATAACGGCAATACCCTGCTGGACGAGTTGGTTAATTAATTTGTAGATCTCGTATTTCGCGCCAATATCGATACCCCTGGTGGGTTCATCAAGAATGAGAATGCGCGGGTTAAGTAACAGACAGCGAGCGAGGATCGCTTTTTGCTGATTGCCGCCGCTCAAACGTCCAATAGCAAGGTCGGGGGACGACGTTTTAACTTTGAGTTGCTGGATTGATTCCAGAATACATTTTTGCTCTGCCGCGTCATCAAGCTGGCTAATGCCACCGGTAAATTTATTGAGTGCGGCGAGGGTAATATTTTTACCAACCGCCATTACCGGAACGATGCCGTCGCGCTTTCTGTCTTCGGGTACCATCGCAATCCCCTGGGCGATGGCTTGCTGACAGTTACGAATATCTACCTGTTTGCCATCAATATAAATTTTTCCTTCCCATTGTCCGGGCCACACGCCAAACAGGCACTGAATGGTCTCGGTACGTCCGGCACCAACGAGTCCGGCAATACCCAGTATTTCGCCACGTTTCAGGGAAAACGAGACATCATTAACTCGTTTAATATGACGATTGACCGGATGCCATGCCGTCAGATGTTCAATACGTAATATTTCATCTCCGGTGGTATGTGGTTCATTAGGGTAAAGCGCGGTTAACTCTCGCCCGACCATCATGGTGATAATATCGTCTTCACTCATTCCGGCAGCATCACGCGTACCAATGTGCTGTCCGTCGCGAATAACGCAAATCGTATCGGAAATCGCTTTGACTTCGTTGAGTTTGTGCGAAATATAAATACAGGCGATACCGTGCTGTTGTAGATCGCGAATAATATCCAGTAAAACCGACGTTTCCTGCTCAGTTAATGAGGCTGTCGGTTCATCGAGAATTAACAAGCGCACCTGTTTATTAAGTGCCTTGGCAATTTCAACCAGTTGTTGTTGCCCAAGCCCTAAATCGCCAACGCGGGTATCAGGTGAAATGGATAAACTGACCTGTGCGAGCAGCTTCTGACAGCGTAGCGTCATCAGGTCATAATCCATAATGCCATTGTGGGTTATTTCGTTACCCAGGAAGATATTTTCCAGCACGGTCAATTCTTTCACCAGGGCCAATTCCTGATGAATGATGGCGATACCTTTGCGTTCGGTATCGCGGATGTGACTCGCCTGAATCTCTTCTCCCGCAAAAATAATTTCGCCTTCGTAGGAGCCATGGGGATAAATACCACACAGCACTTTCATCAGCGTTGATTTACCAGACCCATTTTCCCCACAAAGTGAGACGATTTCGCCAGCATTCAACCGCAAGCAGACGTTATCAATCGCCTTCACACTGCCGAAGGTTTTGGTAATGTTCTTCATTTCAAGTAGATAAGGCATAACGACTCCACCTAAGCCAATTCATTCACGCGGCATGGAGAGAAATCACGCCCCCGCTCCGCGCCGGGGCGTAACGCTTACAGCTCGCTCTCTTTGTGGAATCCGTCTTTAATTACCGTATCTTTGATGTTGTTTTTATTCACATCGATCGGTGTCAGGAGGCGGGAGGGGACATCTTTCAGGCCATTATTCAGTGAGGTATCTGCTTTTGGCTCCTGACCATTGCCCAATTCAACGGCAATTTCTGCGGCAGTATTTGCCAACAACGTAATAGGTTTATACACCGTCATAGTTTGCGTACCGGCAGCAATACGTTTAATACCTGCGAGATCCGCATCCTGGCCGGAGATTGCTACTTTCCCTGATAAACCTTGCGCGCTTAATGCCTGAATTGCCCCACCTGCGGTGGCATCGTTTGAGGCAACTACAGCATCAATTTTGTTATTATTGGCGGTTAGCGCGTTTTCCATAATTTTCAATGCGTTTTCCGGTAACCAGCCATCAACCCATTGGTCACCAACGACTTTAATTTTTCCGGAATCAACGTAAGGTTTTAACACTTTCATTTGTCCGGCGCGGAACAGCTTGGCGTTGTTATCTACCGGCGAGCCGCCCATCAGGAAGTAATTACCTTGCGGAACAATATCGACCAGGGCTTTTGCCTGCAGTTCACCGACTTTTTCGTTATCGAAAGAAATATAAAAATCGATATCCGCATCGTTAATCATACGGTCGTAAGCTAATACTTTAATGCCTTCTTGTTTGGCTTCTTTTACAACGTTACTTAATACCTGACCGTTATACGGAATAATGACAAGAACATCGACACCCCGGTTTATCATGTTTTCAATCTGCGACATTTGTGTTTCTTCATTGCCATTTGCAGACTGTACAAATACTTTCGCGCCGAGAGATTCTGCCTTTTTCACAAAGATATCTCGATCTTTTTGCCAGCGTTCAAGACGGAGATCATCAATCGCCATACCTATTTTGACTTCTTTGGCGTGTGCAGCAACGTTGGTAAGCAGGAGTGAGGTGCAAAGGGTGAGTAGAATGTTCTTTATTTTCATGGTGTAGGGCCTTCTGTAGTTAGAGGACAGTTTTAATAAGTAACAATCACCGCGATAAACGTAACCAATTTTTAGCAACTAAACAGGGGAAAACAATTACAGATTTTTATCTTTCGATTACGATTTTTGGTTTATTTCTTGATTTATGACCGAGATCTTACTTTTGTTGCGCAATTGTACTTATTGCATTTTTCTCTTCGAGGAATTACCCAGTTTCATCATTCCATTTTATTTTGCGAGCGAGCGCACACTTGTGAATTATCTCAATAGCAGTGTGAAATAACATAATTGAGCAACTGAAAGGGAGTGCCCAATATTACGACATCATCCATCACCCGCGGCATTACCTGATTATGGAGTTCAATATGCAAGCCTATTTTGACCAGCTCGATCGCGTTCGTTATGAAGGCTCAAAATCCTCAAACCCGTTAGCATTCCGTCACTACAATCCCGACGAACTGGTGTTGGGTAAGCGTATGGAAGAGCACTTGCGTTTTGCCGCCTGCTACTGGCACACCTTCTGCTGGAACGGGGCGGATATGTTTGGTGTGGGGGCGTTTAATCGTCCGTGGCAGCAGCCTGGTGAGGCACTGGCGTTGGCGAAGCGTAAAGCAGATGTCGCATTTGAGTTTTTCCACAAGTTACATGTGCCATTTTATTGCTTCCACGATGTGGATGTTTCCCCTGAGGGCGCGTCGTTAAAAGAGTACATCAATAATTTTGCGCAAATGGTTGATGTCCTGGCAGGCAAGCAAGAAGAGAGCGGCGTGAAGCTGCTGTGGGGAACCGCCAACTGCTTTACAAACCCTCGCTACGGCGCGGGTGCGGCGACGAACCCAGATCCTGAAGTCTTCAGCTGGGCGGCAACGCAAGTTGTTACAGCGATGGAAGCAACCCATAAATTGGGCGGTGAAAACTATGTCCTGTGGGGCGGTCGTGAAGGTTACGAAACGCTGTTAAATACCGACTTGCGTCAGGAGCGTGAACAACTGGGCCGCTTTATGCAGATGGTGGTTGAGCATAAACATAAAATCGGTTTCCAGGGCACGTTGCTTATCGAACCGAAACCGCAAGAACCGACCAAACATCAATATGATTACGATGCCGCGACGGTCTATGGCTTCCTGAAACAGTTTGGTCTGGAAAAAGAGATTAAACTGAACATTGAAGCTAACCACGCGACGCTGGCAGGTCACTCTTTCCATCATGAAATAGCCACCGCCATTGCGCTTGGCCTGTTCGGTTCTGTCGACGCCAACCGTGGCGATGCGCAACTGGGCTGGGACACCGACCAGTTCCCGAACAGTGTGGAAGAGAATGCGCTGGTGATGTATGAAATTCTCAAAGCAGGCGGTTTCACCACCGGTGGTCTGAACTTCGATGCCAAAGTACGTCGTCAAAGTACTGATAAATATGATCTGTTTTACGGTCATATCGGCGCGATGGATACGATGGCACTGGCGCTGAAAATTGCAGCGCGCATGATTGAAGATGGCGAGCTGGATAAACGCATCGCGCAGCGTTATTCCGGCTGGAATAGCGAATTGGGCCAGCAAATCCTGAAAGGCCAAATGTCACTGGCAGATTTAGCCAAATATGCTCAGGAACATAATTTGTCTCCGGTGCATCAGAGTGGTCGCCAGGAGCAACTGGAAAATCTGGTAAATCATTATCTGTTCGACAAATAACGGCTAACTGTGCAGTCCGTTGGCCCGGTTATCGGTAGCGATACCGGGCATTTTTTTAAGGAACGATCGATATGTATATCGGGATAGATCTTGGCACCTCGGGCGTAAAAGTTATTTTGCTCAACGAGCAGGGTGAGGTGGTTGCTTCGCAAACGGAAAAGCTGACCGTTTCGCGCCCGCATCCACTCTGGTCGGAACAAGACCCGGAACAGTGGTGGCAGGCAACTGATCGCGCAATGAAAGCTCTGGGCGATCAGCATTCTCTGCAGGACGTTAAAGCATTGGGTATTGCCGGCCAGATGCATGGAGCAACCTTACTGGATGCTCAACAACGGGTATTGCGCCCTGCCATTTTGTGGAACGACGGGCGCTGTGCGCAAGAGTGCACTTTGCTGGAAGCGAGAGTTCCGCAATCACGAGTGATTACCGGCAACCTGATGATGCCCGGATTTACTGCGCCTAAATTGCTATGGGTTCAGCGGCATGAGCCGGAGATATTCCGTCAAATCGACAAAGTATTATTACCGAAAGATTACTTGCGTCTGCGTATGACGGGGGAGTTTGCCAGCGATATGTCTGACGCAGCTGGCACCATGTGGCTGGATGTCGCAAAGCGTGACTGGAGTGACGTCATGCTGCAGGCTTGCGACTTATCTCGTGACCAGATGCCCGCATTATACGAAGGCAGCGAAATTACTGGTGCTTTGTTACCTGAAGTTGCGAAAGCGTGGGGTATGGCGACGGTGCCAGTTGTCGCAGGCGGTGGCGACAATGCAGCTGGTGCAGTTGGTGTGGGAATGGTTGATGCTAATCAGGCAATGTTATCGCTGGGGACGTCGGGGGTCTATTTTGCTGTCAGCGAAGGGTTCTTAAGCAAGCCAGAAAGCGCCGTACATAGCTTTTGCCATGCGCTACCGCAACGTTGGCATTTAATGTCTGTGATGCTGAGTGCAGCGTCGTGTCTGGATTGGGCCGCGAAATTAACCGGCCTGAGCAATGTCCCAGCTTTAATCGCTGCAGCTCAACAGGCTGATGAAAGTGCCGAGCCAGTTTGGTTTCTGCCTTATCTTTCCGGCGAGCGTACGCCACACAATAATCCCCAGGCGAAGGGGATTTTCTTTGGTTTGACTCATCAACATGGCCCCAATGAACTGGCGCGAGCAGTGCTGGAAGGCGTGGGTTATGCGCTGGCAGATGGCATGGATGTCGTGCATGCCTGCGGTATTAAACCGCAAAGTGTTACGTTGATTGGGGGCGGGGCGCGTAGTGAGTACTGGCGTCAGATGCTGGCGGATATCAGCGGTCAGCAGCTCGATTACCGTACGGGGGGGGATGTGGGGCCAGCACTGGGCGCAGCAAGGCTGGCGCAGATCGCGGCGAATCCAGAGAAATCGCTCATTGAATTGTTGCCGCAACTACCGTTAGAACAGTCGCATCTACCAGATGCGCAGCGTTATGCCGCTTATCAGCCACGACGAGAAACGTTCCGTCGCCTCTATCAGCAACTTCTGCCATTAATGGCGTAAACGTTATCCCCTGCCTGACCGGGTGGGGGATAATTCACATCTATATATCTCAGTAATTAATTAATATTTAGTATGAATTTATTCTGAAAATCATTTGTTAATGGCATTTTTCAGTTTTGTCTTTCGTTGGTTACTCGTAATGTATCGCTGGTAGATATGGAGATCGTTATGAAAACCTCAAAGACTGTGGCAAAACTATTATTTGTTGTCGGGGCGCTGGTTTATCTGGTTGGGCTATGGATCTCATGCCCATTGTTAAGTGGAAAAGGCTATTTTCTTGGCGTGTTAATGACAGCAACTTTTGGCAACTATGCATATCTTCGCGCAGAAAAACTCGGGCAACTGGATGATTTTTTTACCCATATCTGCCAGTTAGTTGCGTTAATCACTATCGGTCTCTTGTTTATCGGTGTTTTAAACGCACCTATCAATACTTATGAAATGGTGATCTATCCCATCGCCTTTTTTGTCTGCTTGTTTGGTCAAATGCGTTTGTTTCGCTCGGCATGAGCAACATAAAGCTCTTACATATTCAGGAATGAAAGGAATACTGTGATGGACAACAAAATATCAACCTATTCACCAGCCTTTAGTATTGTGTCATGGATAGCTCTCGTTGGTGGTATCGTTACCTATCTGTTAGGGCTATGGAATGCAGAGATGCAGTTAAATGAAAAAGGATATTATTTTGCCGTACTGGTATTAGGACTGTTTTCTGCGGCGTCTTATCAAAAGACCGTTCGGGACAAGTATGAAGGCATACCGACCACTTCCATTTATTATATGACCTGCCTGACTGTCTTTATTATCTCTGTTGCATTACTGATGGTAGGTCTGTGGAATGCGACATTATTACTCAGCGAAAAAGGTTTTTATGGACTGGCTTTCTTCTTAAGCTTGTTTGGTGCAGTAGCGGTGCAGAAAAATATTCGTGATGCCGGAATAAACCTACCAAAAGAAACACAGGTTACCCAGGAAGAATACAGCGAATAACTCACGTAAGCCCGGTCAGTCCAATGTGACCGGGCTTTTACTTAACTCACTAATCTGTTTCTGTCGATTCGTTGTACCAGCATAGAAAGTAACAAACTCGCTGCCAACGTCGCGCAAAAGATCCAAATAATATCCAGTATTGGCCAATTTTTAAGCTCAATTCCCCGGGTGCGCAGCGCATGGATAATCAAGGCGTGGAATCCGTATATACCCAACGAATGGCGTGAGATTAAGCCAAGTCCGCGAATGGTACGCGTATCCAGCGTGTTTTTAATCAGAGTCAATAGCGCGATTGCGCAGATAAAAACCATCGGCCCACAGTAAAGATACCAGGTATCGGCAAAATTTCCGCGCCACTGCAATTCATATAATGTCCCGCGAGAGATAATAAAAACCCCCGTCACAAACAGTACTGCGCTCACCCACGACAGTGCTTTATGCTGCGTGTCCATCATCCCTATAGCGCGGCCCAACATGCCATACAGAATGTAGTAAAAAGTATCGCCATTGATATATAAGTTAATTGGCAGCCATTCAAAACCGTCGATTTTCTGCGGCACGGTGTTTGGGTTAGCGATGATACCAATCACTACCATTAGTACCAGCAACATTTTTCCGCCGACGTTCTTCACCTGAATCAGCGGTGAAACCAGATAAATCACCGCAATCGCGAAGAAAAACCATAAGTGGTAAAACACTGGCTTTTGCAGCAGGTTTTTCAGCGCTAACTCCACATTGATGGAGGTAAATAGTGCAATGTAGAGCAGCGCGATTGCGCTATAAAAAAACAGACATAAGCCGATACGCAAGAAATGGCGCGGCTGGGCGCTGCGTTCGCCAAAAAAGAGATAGCCGGATATCATGAAAAATAGCGGCACGCTGACACGAGAGGCAGAATTCAGAACATTGGCGATATCCCAGGTGACGGGGCTAACACTATGAGCATTGGTCACATACCAGGTAGTGGTGTGAATCATCACCACCATTAAACACGCTATCCCTCGCAGGTTATCAATCCAGTAAATTTTGGGCTGCATCTGTGTCTCTGTATCTGGTTAAAAAAAGTCTGACCGATAAATCATTCAGTTGGCACACTGGAATAATCTGAGTTTTATCACTACAGCTTATAGAGGCTTAAGGAAATTCGTAAGATATCAGCCACTATACCGATATAAATAATAAGACTCACCTGCAAACCAGACGGTAATTTAATGATGATGAACGCTTTCTTTCCGGCAATGGCGCTTATGGTGCTAGTGGGTTGTTCTACACCACCACCAGAACAGAAAGCTCAAAGGGTGAAAGTTGATCCCATTCGGTCATTGAATATGGAAGCGTTATGCAAGGATCAGGCGGCAAAACGTTATAACACCGGCGAGCAAAAAATCGACGTCACCGCCTTCGAACAGTTCCAGGGAAGCTATGAAATGCGCGGTTATACCTTCCGTAAAGAGCAGTTTGTCTGTTCTTTTGACGCGGATGGCCATTTTTTGCATCTTTCCATGCGTTAAGCCCTGCTTTTTCCCGTTTCGTACTGTATATCTTCCATCCAGCGGGTATACTGATCCCTTCCTTTAAATCCACACGTATCCAGCACGAAATAATATGCAAAAGTTTGATACCAGGACCTTCCAGGGCTTGATCCTGACCTTACAGGATTACTGGGCTCGCCAGGGCTGCACCATTGTTCAACCATTGGACATGGAAGTCGGCGCGGGAACCTCTCACCCAATGACCTGTCTGCGCGCGCTGGGGCCAGAACCGATGGCGGCTGCTTATGTTCAGCCTTCTCGTCGCCCGACCGATGGTCGCTACGGCGAAAACCCCAACCGTTTACAGCACTACTATCAGTTCCAGGTGGTCATTAAGCCATCGCCGGACAATATTCAGGAGCTGTACCTCGGTTCTCTGAAAGAGCTGGGCATGGACCCGACTATTCACGACATCCGTTTCGTGGAAGATAACTGGGAAAACCCGACGCTGGGTGCCTGGGGACTGGGCTGGGAAGTGTGGCTGAACGGCATGGAAGTGACGCAGTTCACTTACTTCCAGCAGGTTGGTGGTCTGGAGTGTAAACCGGTTACCGGCGAGATCACCTACGGTCTGGAACGTCTGGCCATGTACATTCAGGGCGTAGACAGCGTTTACGACCTGGTCTGGAGCGACGGCCCGCTGGGTAAAACCACCTACGGCGACGTGTTCCATCAGAACGAAGTGGAGCAGTCCACTTACAACTTCGAATACGCGGATGTGGACTTCCTGTTCACCTGCTTCGAGCAGTACGAGAAAGAAGCGCAGCAGCTGCTGGCGCTGGAAAATCCGCTGCCGCTGCCAGCCTACGAGCGTATTCTGAAAGCCGCCCACAGCTTCAACCTGCTGGATGCGCGTAAAGCCATCTCCGTCACCGAGCGTCAGCGCTACATTCTGCGCATTCGCACCCTGACCAAAGCAGTGGCAGAAGCATACTACGCTTCCCGTGAAGCCCTCGGCTTCCCGATGTGCAACAAAGATAAGTAAGAGGCGGCTATGTCTGAGAAAACTTTTCTGGTGGAAATCGGCACTGAAGAGCTGCCACCAAAAGCACTGCGCAGCCTGGCTGAGTCCTTTGCTGCGAACTTTACTGCGGAGCTGGATAACGCTGGCCTCGCACACGGCACCGTTCAATGGTTTGCTGCTCCGCGTCGTCTGGCGCTGAAAGTAGCTAACCTGGCGGAAGCGCAACCGGATCGTGAAATCGAAAAACGCGGCCCGGCGATTGCCCAGGCGTTCGACGCTGAAGGCAAACCGAGCAAAGCGGCAGAAGGTTGGGCGCGTGGTTGCGGTATTACCGTTGACCAGGCTGAGCGTCTGACTACCGATAAAGGCGAATGGCTGCTGTATCGCGCCCATGTGAAGGGCGAAAGCACCGAAGCACTGCTGCCGAATATGGTTGCGACTTCTCTGGCGAAACTGCCGATCCCGAAACTGATGCGTTGGGGCGCAAGCGACGTGCACTTCGTGCGTCCGGTGCACACCGTGACCCTGCTGCTGGGCGACAAAGTCATTCCGGCAACCATTCTGGGCATTCAGTCCGATCGCGTGATTCGCGGCCACCGCTTTATGGGCGAGCCGGAATTCACCATCGATAACGCCGATCAGTATCCGGAAATTCTGCGTGAGCGTGGGAAAGTCATCGCCGATTACGAAGAACGTAAGGCGAAGATTAAAGCCGATGCCGAAGAAGCAGCGCGTAAGATTGGCGGTAACGCTGACTTAAGCGAAAGCCTGCTGGAAGAAGTGGCTTCGCTGGTGGAGTGGCCGGTCGTTCTGACCGCAAAATTCGAAGAGAAATTCCTCGCGGTGCCGGCTGAAGCGCTGGTTTACACCATGAAAGGTGACCAGAAATACTTCCCGGTGTATGCGAACGACGGCAAACTGCTGCCGAACTTTATCTTCGTTGCCAACATCGAATCGAAAGATCCGCAGCAGATTATCTCCGGTAACGAGAAAGTCGTTCGTCCGCGTCTGGCGGATGCCGAGTTCTTCTTCAACACCGACCGTAAAAAACGTCTTGAAGATAACCTGCCGCGCCTGCAAACCGTGTTGTTCCAGCAACAGTTGGGGACGCTGCGCGACAAAACTGACCGCATCCAGGCGCTGGCTGGCTGGATTGCTGAACAGATTGGCGCTGACGTTAACCACGCTACCCGTGCGGGTCTGCTGTCTAAGTGCGACCTGATGACCAACATGGTCTTCGAGTTCACCGACACCCAGGGCGTTATGGGGATGCACTATGCGCGTCACGATGGCGAAGCGGAAGATGTCGCGGTGGCGCTGAATGAGCAGTATCAGCCGCGTTTTGCTGGTGATGACCTGCCGTCCAACCCAGTAGCTTGTGCGCTGGCGATTGCTGACAAGATGGATACCCTGGCGGGTATCTTCGGTATCGGTCAGCATCCGAAAGGCGACAAAGACCCGTTTGCGCTGCGTCGTGCCGCGCTTGGCGTGCTGCGAATTATCGTTGAGAAGAACCTCAACCTTGATCTGCAAACGCTGACCGAAGAAGCGGTGCGTCTGTATGGCGATAAGCTGACTAATGCCAACGTAGTTGATGATGTTATCGACTTTATGCTCGGTCGCTTCCGCGCCTGGTATCAGGACGAAGGTTATACCGTTGACACCATCCAGGCGGTACTGGCGCGTCGTCCGACTCGTCCGGCTGATTTCGATGCCCGTATGAAAGCGGTATCGCATTTCCGTACCCTGGATGCAGCTGCTGCACTGGCGGCGGCGAACAAACGTGTATCTAACATTCTGGCGAAATCTGACGAAGTGCTGAGCGACCGCGTGAATGCCTCTACCCTGAAAGAGCCGGAAGAAATTAAACTGGCGATGCAGGTTGTGGTGCTACGTGACAAGCTGGAGCCGTACTTTACGGAAGGTCGTTACCAGGATGCGCTGGTCGAACTGGCTGAGCTGCGTGAACCGGTTGATGCTTTCTTCGATAAAGTGATGGTCATGGTTGATGACAAAGAATTGCGTATCAACCGTCTGACCATGCTGGAGAAACTGCGCGAACTGTTCCTGCGCGTTGCGGATATTTCGCTGTTGCAATAATAACGCCGTTATTAAATAGCCTGCCATCTGGCAGGCTTTTTTTATCGCTAAATAATACAGCAACCTTTAATAATCTTCTGCTGAATAAAGATTATCTCATATATTAATTTTATGAGATTTTTTTAGGATTATATCAAGGAGAAGAAACAAACTTATTAAGCTAGAATAGCCACGGGTGCTTGAGACTGTTTGTCTCAGGTATTCACCGAAAGGCAGACAGAGAAAAGCCCCACCTGACTATAAATCAAAGTTTGTACTGACCCCAAAAAGTTGGACAGTTAAACACGAGGCATATAGGTCTGATTCCGATATTCAATTGGAGTCAGACCTTTTAATTTCAGGCTAATTCTTCTGCTGTTGTAGTATTCAATATATTCCGTAACAGCATCCTTCAGTTCGCTTATATTACTGAACTCATCAAGATAAAAACACTCCGACTTTAAGGTTCCGGTGATGCTGCCAACTTACTGATTTAGTGTATGATGGTGTTTTTGAGGTGCTCCAGTGGCTTCTGTTTCTATCAG
>NZ_JAVUPQ010000038.1:0-40393 GCF_032029835.1 Escherichia sp. AM3
TCGAAACGTACTCTCAACAGTTCGCTTAGGCATGGAAGTTTTGCGGCATTCTGGCTACACAATAACAAGGGAAGACTTACTCGTGGCTGCAACCCTACTAGCTCAAAATTTATTCACACATGGTTACGCTTTGGGGAAATTATGAGGGGATCTCTCAGTGCATTGCCTCCAATTCCCATAATTTATTACGCCGATAATAACTTGGTGTAACCTTAAAAATGTACTTAAATCGACGTGTAAAAGATTGTTGGGAATCAAATTGATATTTTAATGCGATCTCAAGGATAGTTTTTTTCGTCAACCTCAACTCAACAGCCGCTTTCGTCAAACGACGAGCACGAATATAGCTAGCCAGTGTGACCCCTGTTACTTTTTTGAACAGCCGCTGAAAATACCACTTGGTATAACCCGCTTTATTCGCCACATCATCAAGCAGTAAAGACTGATCTAAATTATGTTCAATCCATAATAGAACATCTTTGATAACCGTTGTATGAAACTGCTTATCATCATATCTTAATTGGATGTTATTAGCTTTATTTTGATAGCGAGAATGCTGTTCAATATACATAAAATAACCTAAATGTTCTTAAGATTGTCACGACCACATCATCATGATACCATAAACATACTGACGGTATGTTATTTTAAATCTATCATGGAAAATAAAAATCATCAACAAGAAAATTTTAAGAGTACCTATCAATCACTGGTTAACTCAGCACGAATATTGTTTGTTGAAAAAGGCTATCAAGCTGTTTCAATAGATGAGATCTCGGGAAAAGCGTTGGTGACCAAAGGTGCCTTTTATCATCACTTTAAAAATAAAAAACAATTACTCAGTGCCTGTTATAAGCAGCAATTAATTATGATTGATGCCTACATCACAACAAAAACTGATTTAACAAATGGTTGGTCTGCCTTAGAAAGTATATTTGAACATTATCTTGATTATATTATTGATAATAATAAAAACCTTATCCCTATCCAAGAAGTGATGCCAATCATTGGTTGGAATGAACTTGAAAAAATTAGCCTTGAATACATTACTGGTAAGGTAAACGCCATTGTCAGCAAATTGATCCAAGAGAACCAACTTAAAGCTTATGATGATGATGTGCTTAAAAACTTACTCAATGGCTGGTTTATGCATATCGCAATACATGCGAAAAACCTAAAAGAGCTTGCCGATAAAAAAGGCCAATTTATTGCTATTTACCGCGGCTTTTTATTGAGCTTGAAAGATAAATAAAATAGATAGGTTTTATTTGAAGCTAAATCTTCTTTATCGTAAAAAATGCCCTCTTGGGTTATCAAGAGGGTCATTATATTTCGCGGAATAACATCATTTGGTGACGAAATAACTAAGCACTTGTCTCCTGTTTACTCCCCTGAGCTTGAGGGGTTAACATGAAGGTCATCGATAGCAGGATAATAATACAGTAAAACGCTAAACCAATAATCCAAATCCAGCCATCCCAAATTGGTAGTGAATGATTATAAATAACAGCAAACAGTAATGGGCCAATAACACCGGTTGCATTGGTAAGGCTCACCAATAATCCCTGTAAAGCACCTTGCTGATGACTCTTTGTTTGGATAGACATCACTCCCTGTAATGCAGGTAAAGCGATCCCACCACCAGCCAATAAAATTAAAACAGGGAAAACTAACCAACCTTCAGATATAAACGCTAAAAAGGCAAATGCACTACTATCTGCAATAAATCCGAGCAGTACTGCCGTTTTTTCGCCCCATTTAGTGGCTATTCTTCCTGCCACAAAGGCTTGGAATACTGAGTGTAAAAGACCAAGACCCGCTAATGAAAAGCCAACCATCATGCTATTCCATCCAAAACGATTTTCGGTAAATAGCACCCACACCGTTGCGGGAATTTGGCCTATCAATTGCGCTGAAAAATAAATAATCAACAAAATGGGCATCGTTTTAAATAAAGTGATGTATACCGAATTCGATTGCGTCTCAACCCCTACTTCGGTATCTGTATTATCACGTGTATTTTTGGTTTCACGGAACCAAAACATAACCACAAGGAAAGCGACAATATTTAGCAACGCAGCGATAAAAAAGGGACTATGCGGTGAAATCTCTCCTGCAAAACCACCAATAATAGGCCCCGCTATTAAACCAAGCCCAAAACTTGCCCCTAACCAACCGAACCACTTCACGCGTTGAGAAGCTGAGGTGGTATCGGCAATGACCGATGCCGCGACAGCCCCAGTAGCTCCTGTGATCCCTGAAAGCAAACGGCCTAAATACAGCATCCAAAGCGCACTTGAAAAAGCCAGCAATAAGTAATCCAGCGATGCGCCTATTAATGACAACAACAGCACTGGGCGCCGACCAAATCGGTCAGACATTTTTCCAAGCCAAGGAGCAAAGATAACCTGCATTAACGCATAAAGTGCAAGCAATACGCCAAAGTGGTTAGCGATATCTTCCGAAGCAATAAATTCACGTAATAACGTTGGCAAGACTGGCATGATAAGGCCAATCCCCATGGCATCGAGTAACGTAATTACCAATGCGATCTTTGTCGAACTATTCATTTCACTTTTCTCTATCACTGATAGGGAGTGGTAAAATAACTCTATCAATGATAGAGTGTCAACAAAAATTAGGAATTAATGATGTCTAGATTAGATAAAAGTAAAGTGATTAACAGCGCATTAGAGCTGCTTAATGAGGTCGGAATCGAAGGTTTAACAACCCGTAAACTCGCCCAGAAGCTAGGTGTAGAGCAGCCTACATTGTATTGGCATGTAAAAAATAAGCGGGCTTTGCTCGACGCCTTAGCCATTGAGATGTTAGATAGGCACCATACTCACTTTTGCCCTTTAGAAGGGGAAAGCTGGCAAGATTTTTTACGTAATAACGCTAAAAGTTTTAGATGTGCTTTACTAAGTCATCGCGATGGAGCAAAAGTACATTTAGGTACACGGCCTACAGAAAAACAGTATGAAACTCTCGAAAATCAATTAGCCTTTTTATGCCAACAAGGTTTTTCACTAGAGAATGCATTATATGCACTCAGCGCTGTGGGGCATTTTACTTTAGGTTGCGTATTGGAAGATCAAGAGCATCAAGTCGCTAAAGAAGAAAGGGAAACACCTACTACTGATAGTATGCCGCCATTATTACGACAAGCTATCGAATTATTTGATCACCAAGGTGCAGAGCCAGCCTTCTTATTCGGCCTTGAATTGATCATATGCGGATTAGAAAAACAACTTAAATGTGAAAGTGGGTCTTAAAAGCAGCATAACCTTTTTCCGTGATGGTAACTTCACGGTAACCAAGATGTCGAGTTAACCACCCTTTAGATTCATAAAGCGAAAATAATGCGGCTCCAACGTACCCACCTAAATGGAAACGGCGTTCACTCCAATCTAAACACGCACAACAGATTTTACGTGAATGTTTGGAAGGAACGTCAATTCCCATTTCATGAAAATATTGAATACCACTTAATGTGATCATTGAACCATTTTCAGTGATCCATTGCTGTTGACAAAGGGAATCATAGATCTTAACGGCAACTTCGCCAGCTAAATGATCATAGCAAGTACGTGCGGCTTTGTTGAATAAATCGAACTTTTGCTGAGTTGAAGGATCAGATCACGCATCCTCCCGACAACACAGACCATTCCGTGGCAAAGCAAAAGTTCAGAATCACCAACTGGTCCACCTACAACAAAGCTCTCATCAACCGTGGCTCCCTCACTTTCTGGCTGGATGATGGGGCGATTCAGGCCTGGTATGAGTCGGCAACGCCTTCATCACGGGGAAGGCCCCAGCGCTATTCTGACCTTGCCATCACGACTGTGCTGGTCATTAAACGCGTATTCAGGCTGACCCTGCGCGCTGCGCAGGGCTTTATTGATTCCATTTTTACACTGATGAATGTTCCGTTGCGCTGCCCGGATTACAGCTGTGTCAGCAGGCGGGCAAAGTCGGTTAACGTCAGTTTCAAAACGTTCACCCGGGGTGAAATCGCGCATCTGGTGATTGATTCCACCGGGCTGAAGGTCTTTGGTGAAGGCGAGTGGAAAGTCAAAAAGCATGGCCAGGAACGCCGTCGTATATGGCGAAAGTTGCATCTGGCAGTTGACAGCAACACACATGAAATCATCTGTGCAGACCTGTCGCTGAACAATGTGACGGACTCAGAAGCCTTCCCGGGTCTTATCCGGCAGACTCACAGAAAAATCAGGGCAGCATCGGCAGACGGCGCTTACGACACCCGGCTCTGTCACGATGAACTGCGGCGTAAGAAAATCAGCGCGCTTATCCCTCCCCGAAAAGGTGCGGGTTACTGGCCCGGTGAATATGCAGACCGTAACCGTGCAGTGGCTAATCAGCGAATGACCGGGAGTAATGCGCGGTGGAAATGGACAACAGATTACAACCGTCGCTCGATAGCGGAAACGGCGATGTACCGGGTAAAACAGCTGTTCGGGGGTTCACTGACGCTGCGTGACTACGATGGTCAGGTTGCGGAGGCTATGGCCCTGGTACGAGCGCTGAACAAAATGACGAAAGCAGGTATGCCTGAAAGCGTGCGTATTGCCTGAAAACACAACCCGCTACGGGGGAGACTTACCCGAAATCTGATTTATTCAACAAAGCCAGATGGAATAGCCCCGCTCGGTGATTTGGCGGACAGCTTCTTCCTTAAATTCAGGGGTAAAACGTGGTGTGCCCATAGACTATGACCTGCTCCCCGTTGATTAGTACACCCCGATGTTAGTAATGTCTTCATAAGCCACATGAGGACATCCCCATGAAGAAGCGTTTTTCCGACGAACAGATCATCAGTATTCTCCGCGAAGCCGAAGCTGGGGTATCCGGCGACGATAAGAACTGACCAGGGGCCGGAGTTCACTTGCCGTGCACTGGATCAATGGGCCTTTGAGCATGGTGTTGAGTTGCGCTTAATCCAGCCGGGCAAGCCAACGCAGAACGGATTTATTGAGAGCTTTAACGGACGATTTCGCGATGAATGCCTGAATGAGCACTGGTTCAGCGATATCGTTCACGCAAGGAAAATCATTAATGACTGGCGGCAGGATTATAACGAGTGTCGTCCACATTCAGCACTGAATTATCAGACGCCATCAGAGTTTGCAGCACGGTGGCGAAATGGAAAATGTGAAGGTAAACAAACCGACCTTACTAACTGACGGTTGTATCTAATCCTGGGGGCAGGTCACACGGATTCGCGAAACGCGATTATAGAAACTGTTGCCATATTAGACTTATGGTGTTTAATATCAGGAGCTTAAAGAATTTATTGAAATGCTCGTTGGCGATTATCTCGCTAAAAAATGCTAGATAAGAAGCAAAGCTAAACCTGTTTTTCTCTAGATGTAGATGTGTTGAGTTTGCAACACTTAGGTAATCCCTTTATTTATTTTTTGAATAGAAATCATGGCCTTAGAACAAGTTATCTACAATCTTGAAGAGGTTAAAGGGTTCTCTGATGAAGAGCTTTATCAATGCCTTTGTGAGAGTTGGGGGATTACGAATGGAAAACTGGCAGTTTGGGGCAAGATTCTAAATGGCCCAGATTCCGATAGCAGAAAGCTCCCAACCCGTCTTTTAGAGATTAAATCCCTCCAAACGGGACTGGATACTGAATATCCCATTAATGTTCGTTTGACGATGGACAAAGGTGTTTTTGTTTCCTTCAAAAGTGTCGAAGAGTTATTTGGCTTGGAAGATGGGAGTTTTGTCTCATGCGAGCTTGCTTTAGCGCCTCAATCTGAACGCGAAAAACATGAAAACCCGTTCGAATGCAATGTGGTAGTAAGTTCAGTCCGTCGACTTATCAAACTTCCTGAATATACGGCGAATGACATCATCAAAGGTGATGAAAACATCTTCCTTGATGAAGCTGTTTACAAGCAGCATTTACAGAACGTTCAATCAAGAATTGACAGCGAAGTGACTGCACTTAACGCAGAATTTGAGCGCGAAGAATCCTCATTGAAGGCTCAGATATCGTCATATAAAGATCAGCTTCAACATGTCCAAGATGACCTAAATCAAAAAAATAACGTTCTCTCTCAGGCAATTGCGAAAGCCCAAAAGCTGGAAGTTGAACACTCTGAATGGCAACACAAAATCGCATTGCAAAAGAAGGCAGAAGAAACAATGTCTAAAAAAATTGAACGCTTAAAAGCTTATGTCGAAAGTAAGGCTGGATTCCTAAAAAGCTTTGAGTTTTTGGATGATGACGATTTTGACCTTTTTGTTGGAAGCACCTTGTCTAATAAGGATCGTGACGAGCATATCTCTTTTTCGCAAGCTTTTGATTCTAACTACAGTGATGCCGTTTCATACATTCAAGCGCACCTAAAAGAACGAGATATCTTGTACCCGCGCCATATTATCGAGAACTTCCTAACGCTTATTCGCACCCATGATCTCATCATTCTGGCGGGGGACTCAGGCTCAGGCAAAACAAACCTGGTTCAGTCGTTTGCCAAGGCTATTGGTGGGGTATCGAAGATCATTCCGGTCAAGCCTAACTGGACTAGTTCAGAAGATTTGCTGGGTTATTACAATCCCCTAGAGAAGAAATATTTGGTGACACCATTTCTTGAGGCATTGATCGAGGCTAAGCAAAACCCAGATATCCCATACTTCATCTGTTTAGACGAAATGAACCTTGCCCGAGTGGAATATTACTTTGCCGACTTTCTTTCTAAGCTAGAGGAGCGTAACGAGCAACCGACCATTCAACTTTACTCGGATGATGAAGCTGCACACGTTCTTGCCGAGCTAAAAGGGGTTGTTTCTGTCATTTCTAACGCGCAAGAAAAGTTCAGCAAAAATGGCATCGTGGACTTCGTTGCGCTCATGCAAGATGAAGAAATTAACGCTGAAATGAAGCGCGCGTTTGGCTTTAGCGATAAAGACTCACTGATTAAATACCACGGTGATATCAGACGCATGTTGGCAGGTGTTCTCGGCACGCCTTCGTCAATCACGATTCCAGCGAACGTAAGAATTATTGGTGCTATCAACATCGACGAAACAACCCATTACCTCTCACCAAAAATTCTTGACCGCGCGCATGTGATGAAGTTTAAGAGTCCTTTGCTGACCGACTGGGATGCGATTTTTGATGAGATTGACTCTTACGGGCTAGACGACGTTACTTTACCGCTAGTGTTTGATATTGAAGAGCTTGGTGAGCGTACCCCTTATCCGAAATTTGAACGTACGAATGAATTCTGCGAGTTGTTTACGACCTTAAACCGAGATGTCTTTGATCCGCTTGGCGTGGAGTTTGGTATGCGTACCATTCGACAGGGGCTTAACTACGTAAGTTTGTTTAGCGATGTAAACGACAATAAGTCTCTGGCCATCAACAACTTTATCGTTCATAAGGTGCTACCAAAATTCACATTTGATGGTGATAAGCAAGTAGGCGATTACAGTAAAGCTGAGCTTGTTAGCCGTGTATTCTTGCCTCGCCTTGAGTCGCTGTTGGATAATCAAGCAGAGATAACGGCGGAGTTTTCTTGCACCAAATCGGTAGAGCGTTTGGTTAAAACGGCTGAATCGAATGATGGCGTTGTGAACTACTGGGCGTAATCATGGAAGCTCCATTCGTTATCAAGTTTATCGAGACCAAATGGCACGATAAGCAAACCTTAGTCAGTGTTAGCGAGTCGGAGTACTCGCTAAAGCTTGAGCAGACGGGGAACAATGCATTTTCCGCACACACCACCATCTACCCTAAGGTCGATGAGCTACGTTTTGCTCAACTTGCGATAAAAACTAAGCAGGGTGATCAGTCTCCGCCTTACATTGTCATGCCTAATGGTGATAGAAAGCAGTTAGAGTCGATAACCGATCCCGCATCTAATGCTGTGTGGTGGGTTGAGCCTGCTCATTGGGACGCAAAACAACGGGTGTGGCGCAGTGAAGCGAGGCGAACGGCTGGTCAGATCACGTTTGTTATTGGTAACTCGACACTAAAGCTTGATATTGATATCTCCGAACAGACCAAATCGGATCTTTCACGTTACCTGTCAGATTTTAAAGCGGACCTGTGGGAGCTGATCCTCGATGAGAATAGTCATATCACGGGCGACGCTAAAAATTCACAGGTTGCAGCCATCGGCCAAGAAGCGCTGTCATTAGTCGCATCAATTCTTAGCAATGCACAAACCATCCTCAAAAAGCCCAAAGTTGAACTGAAAGAAATTCAAGCGTTAAAGCCAGCAAAAGAAGTACGTCCTGTTCCACGTACATTTATGGAGATTTGTACCAAAGGTTCGCGTAAGCATTTAACGAGCCGCGCATCTGAGCCGAGTTACAACGTGCCAGAAAACCAGTATGTGCTGTATGTGGTTTCGAGCACGCTGAGCATTGTAAAGCAATTGGTTAAGGTGGCTGAGAGCAAAAAGAGTCGTTTTTCTGGGGCTATTGAAAAGCTCAATGAGCGTTTAGACAGTTTAAAAGACTATCGTATTATCAACCGTGACCTAGTAGTTAAAGACTTAGAACGACTTAAAAAGCGCTTTGATACAGAAGTAATCAATGCCGAGTTATCGGAACAGTTAGCGAAAATCAACGTTAATCTGTCTCGAAGTTACTCTGAAAAAGGTTACCTAAGATTGGAAAAAGCAACAGGCTCTGAGAATGAGTGGTGGGCTAAAATTAAACTATCGCAAAATGATGACTGGCAACAGTTTGAGCCAGATGGATATACCATTTTTAATTCTAGAGATCATTACGCCAGCTTGTTTAAAGCTTATAGCGACTATGAGATAGAAGCGAAGATCCCTTTACCGTTAAGAAGGGGAAAAGCGGTGGTCTTGTATCCAGAATACATCTCACGAATTTGCGTATTACCAGAGTCTCGTTCTATTCAAAGAGAGCAAGAAAATTTCACTAAATTGCGTGATAAAGGCATTGCTCTAAGTAAAAATGATTGGCAAGCGAAGCTGACAACAGATGAACTCGCTGAACAGGAAAAAGAACGTGCTACCATCAATAAGCGCTTGGGTTATTTCGCAACTGAACATGAAAAGGTGGGAATCGTACACAAAGCGCTTGAGCCAAAACTGAAACCTTTCCAGCAAATAGAAAAAGAATGGCGTCAATGCAAAGTCAAAAGTAAAAGCACCTTTCCTAACTCTATGACTTTTGTGCAAAACCCTGCCTATCAAGCGGTTCACTCGGGTTTTAAAAAGTTAAAAGAGCAGATTGGCTTGGCCGATGAGGACATTTTGCTTTCGCTGGAGAAGATCGAAGCGATTGGGTTAGTCAACATGCCACTACTTTATGAACGCTGGTGTTTGCTGCAAATCATCAAAGTGCTGACTCAGGCATTCCGCTATCAGCCAGAGGACAACTGGAAACGAAAATTGATTGCGAATATTCAAGGCAATGAAGAACAAATCAGCATTCAGTTTTTCAACCCAAGTGTTTCAAGAGCTATCACTCTGCAATACGAACCGTTCTTAGCAAATGGTAAGCGCCCTGATTTTGTTTTGGATGTAGAAGCGATTACCAAAAGTGGTAACCAGATTTCAAAGCGGTTAGTCGTCGATGCAAAGTACTATTCTGCTGCCTATCTCAAGCAAAGAGGTGGGATCGGTGGGGTTATCCATGAACTTTACAACGGCAAAGATTATAGCGAATGCCAAGAGAACAGTGTGTTTGTTCTTCACCCCGTGTTAGATGCGGTTGAGAAAGTCGTCTCTCCACAGGAATGGGCGAAAGACAGTTATTTGGGCGAACTATCCATGTTTGATTGGGAACCTGCACGCCATCAACGCCAAGCTACAAACTATGGTGCAGTATGTGCAAACCCAATGAAGTCGCAACGCTATCTTGATGAAATCCAACGTATGCTAGGGATGTTTCTACAGTACGGCATTGAAGACAATACATCTTTTCGAGGAGCATCGGATGATACTCATGCGGTGAATTTTTGTGTTTCTTGTGGGTCTGAAAAAGTAGTTGATGTAACGAAATCAATGAGTTCAAATAATCAAAAGCGTTGGTATCGGTGCAATGAGTGTACACACTTTACCGTGTATACCCACTGTGGTACATGCAATACACGATTAATTAAGAATGGCGAGTATTGGACCTATTTGTCTTTGATGCCTATGTCTTCAATTAACATAAAGTGTCCAAACTGCGAGTCTCCCGTGGCTTTGTTGAATAAATCAGATTTCGGGTAAGTCTCCCCCGTAGCGGGTTGTGTTTTCAGGCAATACGCACGCTTTCAGGCATACCTGCTTTCGTCATTTTGTTCAGCGCTCGTACCAGGGCCATAGCCTCTGCAACCTGACCATCGTAGTCACGCAGTGTCAGTGAACCTCCGAACAGCTGTTTTACCCGGTACATCGCCGTTTCCGCTATCGAGCGACGGTTGTAATCTGTTGTCCATTTCCACCGCGCATTACTCCCGGTCATTCGCTGATTAGCCACTGCACGGTTACGGTCTGCATATTCACCGGGCCAGTAACCCGCACCTTTTCGGGGTGGGATAAGGGCGCTGATTTTCTTACGCCGCAGTTCATCGTGACAGAGCCGGGTGTCGTAAGCGCCATCTGCCGATGCTGCCCTGATTTTTCTGTGAGTCTGCCGGATAAGACCCGGGAAGGCTTCTGAGTCCGTTACGTTGTTCAGCGACAGGTCTGCACAGATGATTTCATGTGTGTTGCTGTCAACGGCCAGATGCAACTTCCGCCAGATACGACGGCGTTCTTTGCCGTGTTTTTTGACTTTCCATTCGCCTTCACCAAAGACCTTCAGCCCGGTGGAATCAATCACCAGATGCGCGATTTCACCTCGGGTGAACGTTTTGAAACTGACATTAACCGACTTTGCGCGCTTGCTGACACTGGTGTAATCCGGGCAGCGCAACGGAACATTTATCAGTGTAAAAATGGAATCAATAAAACCCTGTGCAGCCCGCAGGGTCAGCCTGAACACGCGTTTAATGACCAGAACGGTGGTGACGGCGAGATCAGAATAGCGCTGAGGTCTTCCCCGTGATGAAGGCGTTGCCGACTCATACCAGGCCTGAATGGCTTCATCATCCAGCCAGAAAGTTATGGAGCCACGGTTGATGAGGGCTTTATTGTAGGTGGGCCAGTTGGTGATTTTGAACTTTTGCTTTGCCACGGAACGGTCTGCGTTGTCGGGAAGATACGTGCTCTGATCCTTCAACTCAGCAAAAGTTCGATTTATTCAACAAAGCCGTCTCCCGTATGACGGGTTCTATTTAAGATGATGTTAATTTCAGTATCTGTTATTACAGTTGGGTATCGGTGATGCTGCCAACTTACTGATTTAGTGTATGATGGTGTTTTTGAGGTGCTCCAGTGGCTTCTGTTTCTATGGGGTCAGTTTGGATATCGAAAATTATTGTACGTTAAGGTCGTTTTTTGACCTTTCTACTTTAGCTGGCCTCAGCCGACGAAACTTACCGGAGGCCGGTATTCTGTTGTTTTTCCAGATGTAATCGCCTGTCAGATTGATATGCTCCCAGCCTAACGGCGACAAATGTGACAGCAGTTGCTCGTTGATCTTCACCCCTTTACGCTTCAGGGCATCGACCGCTCTTTCCATATACACTGTATTCCACAGCGAGATAGTTGCTGTCAGCAGCGTCAGTCCACTGGCGCGGTAGCTCTGATTTTCCGGTTTACGATCCCTGATTTCACCCAGACGGTGCAGGAATACCGCGCGCGCTAGAGAGAGCTCCCATCGCTGCGCGACGGGCCCCAACCGGAGAACCAAGTTAGTTACAGCATTCAAATGAAAATTCATCATAAAACCGGCGCCGGTTTGCCAGCCAGGAGCCCCTCCCCACCACTGAAAAGCGCCGCCGCCCCCGGCCGAAGGCCGGGAGTAGTGTCGCTTTTAATGATGGGTGTTGTAACTACTCTTCGTCATCTCTGTGAGTAGTGTCGCGGTAAGTTCTGGGATACACGCTCGTAAGCGGCCCTAACGGCCCGCTAACGCGGAGATACGCCCCGACTGCGGCTGTCGCCTTGCCGGGACCACTCCGACCGCGTACAGAGGCATCTGAGCCGTTTTTAGCGGGTATAGCTTTGCAGGGAAGGGGGTGGGTGAGGCAGAACCTGTCAAAACAGCAGCCGGCTGCGCCGGGCGACGGCGCCATTTACCCGCAGTACTCCATTCAACTTCAGCTGGCGCCTCCATGCCGCTGACGCGGCATTATCTATACTTTAAGTCTGGCCACTGGAGGTAACCATGTGCGGACGTTTTTCTCAGTCTATGACGCGGGAAGAGTATCTTTCTCTCCTCGCCAATGAAGCCGATCGAAATATTGCCTACGGGCTTTGTTGAATAAATCAGATTTCGGGTAAGTCTCCCCCGTAGCGGGTTGTGTTTTCAGGCAATACGCACGCTTTCAGGCATACCTGCTTTCGTCATTTTGTTCAGCGCTCGTACCAGGGCCATAGCCTCCGCAACCTGACCATCGTAGTCACGCAGCGTCAGTGAACCCCCGAACAGCTGTTTTACCCGGTACATCGCCGTTTCCGCTATCGAGCGACGGTTGTAATCTGTTGTCCATTTCCACCGCGCATTACTCCCGGTCATTCGCTGATTAGCCACTGCACGGTTACGGTCTGCATATTCACCGGGCCAGTAACCCGCACCTTTTCGGGGAGGGATAAGCGCGCTGATTTTCTTACGCCGCAGTTCATCGTGACAGAGCCGGGTGTCGTAAGCGCCGTCTGCCGATGCTGCCCTGATTTTTCTGTGAGTCTGCCGGATAAGACCCGGGAAGGCTTCTGAGTCCGTCACATTGTTCAGGGGGTCTGACGCTCAGTGGAACGAAAACTCACGTTAAGGGATTTTGGTCATGAGATTATCAAAAAGGATCTTCACCTAGATCCTTTTAAATTAAAAATGAAGTTTTAAATCAATCTAAAGTATATATGAGTAAACTTGGTCTGACAGTTACCAATGCTTAATCAGTGAGGCACCTATCTCAGCGATCTGTCTATTTCGTTCATCCATAGTTGCCTGACTCCCCGTCGTGTAGATAACTACGATACGGGAGGGCTTACCATCTGGCCCCAGTGCTGCAATGATACCGCGAGACCCACGCTCACCGGCTCCAGATTTATCAGCAATAAACCAGCCAGCCGGAAGGGCCGAGCGCAGAAGTGGTCCTGCAACTTTATCCGCCTCCATCCAGTCTATTAATTGTTGCCGGGAAGCTAGAGTAAGTAGTTCGCCAGTTAATAGTTTGCGCAACGTTGTTGCCATTGCTGCAGGCATCGTGGTGTCACGCTCGTCGTTTGGTATGGCTTCATTCAGCTCCGGTTCCCAACGATCAAGGCGAGTTACATGATCCCCCATGTTGTGCAAAAAAGCGGTTAGCTCCTTCGGTCCTCCGATCGTTGTCAGAAGTAAGTTGGCAGCAGTGTTATCACTCATGGTTATGGCAGCACTGCATAATTCTCTTACTGTCATGCCATCCGTAAGATGCTTTTCTGTGACTGGTGAGTACTCAACCAAGTCATTCTGAGAATAGTGTATGCGGCGACCGAGTTGCTCTTGCCCGGCGTCAACACGGGATAATACCGCACCACATAGCAGAACTTTAAAAGTGCTCATCATTGGAAAACGTTCTTCGGGGCGAAAACTCTCAAGGATCTTACCGCTGTTGAGATCCAGTTCGATGTAACCCACTCGTGCACCCAACTGATCTTCAGCATCTTTTACTTTCACCAGCGTTTCTGGGTGAGCAAAAACAGGAAGGCAAAATGCCGCAAAAAAGGGAATAAGGGCGACACGAAAATGTTGAATACTCATACTCTTCCTTTTTCAATATTATTGAAGCATTTACCAGGGTTATTGTCTCATGAGCGGATACATATTTGAATGTATTTAGAAAAATAAACAAATAGGGGTTCCGCGCACATTTCCCCGAAAAGTGCCACCTGACGTCTAAGAAACCATTATTATCATGACATTAACCTATAAAAATAGGCGTATCACGAGGCCCTTTCGTCTTCAAGAATTTTATAAACCGTGGAGCGGGCAATACTGAGCTGATGAGCAATTTCCGTTGCACCAGTGCCCTTCTGATGAAGCGTCAGCACGACGTTCCTGTCCACGGTACGCCTGCGGCCAAATTTGATTCCTTTCAGCTTTGCTTCCTGTCGGCCCTCATTCGTGCGTTCTAGGATCCTCCGGCGTTCAGCCTGTGCCACAGCCGACAGGATGGTGACCACCATTTGCCCCATATCACCGTCGGTACTGATCCCGTCATCAATGAACCGGACTGCCACGCCCTGAGCGTCAAATTCCTTTATCAGTTGGATCATATCGGCAGTGTCGCGGCCAAGACGGTCGAGCTTCTTAACCAGAATGACATCACCTTCCTCCACCTTCATCCTCAGCAAATCCAGCCCTTCCCGGTCTGTTGAACTGCCGGATGCCTTATCGGTAAATATACGGTTTGCTTTCACACCTGCGTCTTTGAGTGCTCTGACCTGAAGATCAAGAGACTGCTGACTGGTTGAGACCCGAGCGTAACCAAAAAGTCGCATAAAAATGTACCTTAAATCGAATATCGGACAACTCATGTCTATTATTACAAATTTACGATTTAATAGACATATTAATGTAACAGTTTTACGATGTCCGATAATTTATAACATTTCGTACGGTTGGAAAAATGTTACTAAATGCCCGTCAGGCAGGGAGGCCGATATGCCCGTTGACTTTCTGACCACTGAGCAGACTGAAAGCTATGGCAGATTCACCGGTGAACCGGATGAGCTTCAGCTGGCACGATATTTTCACCTTGATGAAGCAGACAAGGAATTTATCGGAAAAAGCAGAGGTGATCACAACCGTCTGGGCATTGCCCTGCAAATTGGATGTGTCCGTTTTCTGGGCACCTTCCTCACCGATATGAATCATATTCCTTCCGGCGTCCGGCATTTTACCGCCAGACAGCTCGGGATTCGTGATATCACCGTTCTTGCAGAATACGGTCAGAGGGAAAATACCCGCCGTGAGCATGCAGCGCTGATACGTCAGCACTATCAGTATCGTGAATTTGCCTGGCCCTGGACATTTCGCCTTACCCGTCTTTTATATACCCGGAGCTGGATAAGCAACGAACGTCCTGGCCTGCTTTTCGATCTGGCGACAGGGTGGCTTATGCAACATCGTATTATTCTCCCCGGAGCCACTACGCTGACCCGGTTGATTTCAGAGGTAAGGGAAAAGGCGACGTTGCGCCTGTGGAACAAACTGGCACTGATACCGTCAGCCGAACAGCGTTCACAGCTGGAGATGCTGCTGGGGCCAACTGATTGCAGCCGCCTGTCTTTACTGGAATCACTGAAAAAGGGCCCTGTGACCATCAGTGGTCCGGCGTTTAATGAAGCAATTGAACGCTGGAAAACTCTGAACGATTTTGGCCTGCATGCTGAAAACCTGAGTACACTCCCGGCTGTGCGCCTGAAAAATCTCGCACGTTATGCTGGTATGACTTCGGTGTTCAATATTGCCAGGATGTCACCGCAGAAAAGGATGGCGGTTCTGGTTGCCTTTGTCCTTGCATGGGAAACGCTGGCGCTGGATGATGCATTGGACGTTCTGGACGCCATGCTGGCCGTTATCATCCGTGACGCCAGAAAGATTGGGCAGAAAAAACGGCTCCGCTCGCTGAAGGATCTGGATAAATCTGCATTGGCGCTCGCCAGCGCATGTTCGTACCTGCTGAAAGAAGAAACACCGGACGAATCGATTCGTGCTGAGGTGTTCAGCTACATCCCAAGGCAAAAGCTGGCTGAAATCATCACGCTTGTCCGTGAAATTGCCCGGCCCTCAGACGATAATTTTCATGAAGAAATGGTGGAGCAGTACGGGCGCGTTCGTCGTTTCCTGCCCCATCTGCTGAATACCGTTAAATTTTCATCCGCACCTGCCGGGGTTACCACTCTGAATGCCTGTGACTACCTCAGCCGGGAGTTCAGCTCACGGCGGCAGTTTTTTGACGACGCACCAACGGAAATTATCAGTCGGTCATGGAAACGGCTGGTGATTAACAAGGAAAAACATATCACCCGCAGGGGATACACGCTCTGCTTTCTCAGTAAACTGCAGGATAGTCTGAGGCGGAGGGATGTCTACGTTACCGGCAGTAACCGGTGGGGAGATCCTCGTGCAAGATTACTACAGGGTGCTGACTGGCAGGCAAACCGGATTAAGGTTTATCGTTCTTTGGGGCACCCGACAGACCCGCAGGAAGCAATAAAATCTCTGGGTCATCAGCTTGATAGTCGTTACAGACAGGTTGCTGCACGTCTTTGCGAAAATG
The DNA here is from genome assembly GCF_032029835.1 of Escherichia sp. AM3. Classification (NCBI taxonomy): domain Bacteria; kingdom Pseudomonadati; phylum Pseudomonadota; class Gammaproteobacteria; order Enterobacterales; family Enterobacteriaceae; genus Escherichia; species Escherichia sp. AM3. Next base: position 16,376 of record NZ_JAVUPQ010000038.1, read on the forward strand.
AGGCTGTCGAACTCGATGTTTCTGGCCCGAAGCCCCGGTTGACAATTTCTCCCCTCGCCAGTCTTGATGAGCCGGACAGTCTGAAACGACTGAGCAAAATGATCAGTGATCTACTCCCTCCGGTGGATTTAACGGAGTTGCTGCTCGAAATTAACGCCCATACCGGATTTGCTGATGAGTTTTTCCATGCTAGTGAAGCCAGTGCCAGAGTTGATGATCTGCCCGTCAGCATCAGCGCCGTGCTGATGGCTGAAGCCTGCAATATCGGTCTGGAACCACTGATCAGATCAAATGTTCCTGCACTGACCCGACACCGGCTGAACTGGACAAAAGCGAACTATCTGCGGGCTGAAACTATCACCAGCGCTAATGCCAGACTGGTTGATTTTCAGGCAACGCTGCCACTGGCACAGATATGGGGTGGAGGAGAAGTGGCATCTGCAGATGGAATGCGCTTTGTTACGCCAGTCAGAACAATCAATGCCGGACCGAACCGCAAATACTTTGGTAATAACAGAGGGATCACCTGGTACAACTTTGTGTCCGATCAGTATTCCGGCTTTCATGGCATCGTTATACCGGGGACGCTGAGGGACTCTATCTTTGTGCTGGAAGGTCTTCTGGAACAGGAGACCGGGCTGAATCCAACCGAAATTATGACCGATACAGCAGGTGCCAGCGAACTTGTCTTTGGCCTTTTCTGGCTGCTGGGATACCAGTTTTCTCCACGCCTGGCTGATGCCGGTGCTTCGGTTTTCTGGCGAATGGACCATGATGCCGACTATGGCGTGCTGAATGATATTGCCAGAGGGCAATCAGATCCCCGAAAAATAGTCCTTCAGTGGGACGAAATGATCCGGACCGCTGGCTCCCTGAAGCTGGGCAAAGTACAGGTTTCAGTGCTGGTCCGTTCATTGCTGAAAAGTGAACGTCCTTCCGGACTGACTCAGGCAATCATTGAAGTGGGGCGCATCAACAAAACGCTGTATCTGCTTAATTATATTGATGATGAAGATTACCGCCGGCGCATTCTGACCCAGCTTAATCGGGGAGAAAGTCGCCATGCCGTTGCCAGAGCCATCTGTCACGGTCAAAAAGGTGAGATAAGAAAACGATATACCGACGGTCAGGAAGATCAACTGGGCACACTGGGGCTGGTCACTAACGCCGTCGTGTTATGGAACACTATTTATATGCAGGCAGCCCTGGATCATCTCCGGGCGCAGGGTGAAACACTGAATGATGAAGATATCGCACGCCTCTCCCCGCTTTGCCACGGACATATCAATATGCTCGGCCATTATTCCTTCACGCTGGCAGAACTGGTGACCAAAGGACATCTGAGACCATTAAAAGAGGCGTCAGAGGCAGAAAACGTTGCTTAACGTGAGTTTTCGTTCCACTGAGCGTCAGACCCCTTCAGCGACAGGTCTGCACAGATGATTTCATGTGTGTTGCTGTCAACTGCCAGATGCAACTTTCGCCATATACGACGGCGTTCCTGGCCATGCTTTTTGACTTTCCACTCGCCTTCACCAAAGACCTTCAGCCCGGTGGAATCAATCACCAGATGCGCGATTTCACCCCGGGTGAACGTTTTGAAACTGACGTTAACCGACTTTGCCCGCCTGCTGACACAGCTGTAATCCGGGCAGCGTAGCGGAACGTTCATCAGAGAAAAAATGGAATCAATAAAGCCCTGCGCAGCGCGCAGGGTCAGCCTGAATACGCGTTTAATGACCAGCACAGTCGTGATGGCAAGGTCAGAATAGCGCTGAGGTCTGCCTCGTGAAGAAGGTGTTGCTGACTCATACCAGGCCTGAATAGCTTCATCATCCAGCCAGAAAGTTATGGAGCCACGGTTGATGAGGGCTTTATTGTAGGTGGGCCAGTTGGTTATTTTGAACTTTTGCTTTGCCACGGAACGGTCTGCGTTGTCGGGAAGATGCGTGATCTGATCCTTCAACTCAGCAAAAGTTCGATTTATTCAACAAAGCCCATTCAGTCCTCAATTTGTGCATTTTTTAAACGAAAAAAGGGTGTCTAATACGGTGAAATCATAGTATTACCAAAGTAATAAATAAAAAGTTATTTAAATCAGTAATTTAGATTTGATTTGTAATACCTGGGTAATACCGCAGCATGGCTAAATTTTGTTTTTTTTCTTTTAAATCAGTGCAATAGCGTGATTTATCACGCTGCGTTAGGTGTATAGCAGGTTAAGGGATAAAAAATCATCTTTTTTTGGTAGGGCGATCTCCGTAGGTTAAGGGGCATTTGGCTAAAAAGCGTCCTATTCTTTGATGGTCATGCTTGCATGACCATCTGAGCAACCAAAAACTACAGATAAACTACAGATAAACTACAAAAAACGTTTTGCCTTAGTGTTGTAAGACTACAAATAGACTACAATAAAACTACAAATAAACTACAAAAAACGTGACAGACTACAAATAGACTACAATAAAACTACAGATAAACTACAAAACTCGATTGACCCCTTCTTACGAGTGTTGTAGAGTCATTTTCATACAACGGAGGGGGTTATGAATAAACCAGCAGATCTGAAACCCCGCAACTTATCGGCTGCTGTCAGATTGCGCCTAAATGAAATCGAGAACTGGCTGGACAGAGGGCTAACGCGGCATGAAATTGCTGAAATCCTCGACAGCGAATACAGCTTTTCGGTAACAGCCAAAGGGCTTGAGATGGCACTGTATAGAACGCGGCAAAACCGAAAAAATGTATTGCACAATACGCATGATAAGAGTAGCGCGAAGGGTGCAGCGGAAAGTGTATTGCACAATACACAACCGTCTGAGCCTGAAGTGCAGGAAAGTAAAAAAGCAGAGAGTCCCGGCATTATTGATAAAGAATTCTTCAAGAAAATCGGTGAGAATTTCGACCCTAAGAAGTTCAACAAAAAATTCTGAGGTGATTTATGAAAGTAGCGGTAATTAATTACAGTGGCAGTGTTCGTAAAACCTTAATTTCATCTTACCTGTTAGCCCCGCGCGGCTTTGTTGAATAAATCAGATTTCGGGTAAGTCTCCCCCGTAGCGGGTTGTGTTTTCAGGCAATACGCACGCTTTCAGGCATACCTGCTTTCGTCATTTTGTTCAGCGCTCGTACCAGGGCCATAGCCTCTGCAACCTGACCATCGTAGTCACGCAGTGTCAGTGAACCTCCGAACAGCTGTTTTACCCGGTACATCGCCGTTTCCGCTATCGAGCGACGGTTGTAATCTGTTGTCCATTTCCACCGCGCATTACTCCCGGTCAGCCGCTGATTCGCAACAGCACGGTTACGGTCTGCATATTCACCGGGCCAGTAACCCGCGCCTTTTCGGGGCGGGATAAGCGCGCTGATTTTCTTACGCCGCAGTTCATCGTGACAGAGTTGGGTGTCGTAAGCGCCGTCTGCCGATGCTGCCCTGATTTTTCTGTGAGTCTGCCGGATAAGACCCGGGAAGGCTTCTGAGTCCGTCACATTGTTCAGCGACAGGTTTGCACAGATGATTTCATGTGTGTTGCTGTCAACTGCCAGATGCAACTTTCGCCATATACGACGGCGTTCCTGGCCATGCTTTTTGACTTTCCATTCGCCTTCACCAAAGACCTTCAGCCCGGTGGAATCAATCACCAGATGCGCGATTTCACCCCGGGTGAACGTTTTGAAACTGACATTAACCGACTTTGCGCGCTTGCTGACACTGGTGTAATCCGGGCAGCGCAACGGAACATTCATCAGTGTAAAAATGGAATCAATAAAACCCTGTGCAGCCCGCAGGGTCAACCTGAACACGCGTTTAATGACCAGAACGGTGGTGATGGCGAGATCAGAATAGCGCTGAGGTCTTCCCCGTGATGAAGGCGTTGCCGACTCATACCAGGCCTGAATAGCTTCATCATCCAGCCAGAAAGTTATGGAGCCACGGTTGATGAGGGCTTTATTGTAGGTGGGCCAGTTGGTTATTTTGAACTTTTGCTTTGCCACGGAATGGTCTGCGTTGTCGGGAAGATGCGTGATCTGATCCTTCAACTCAGCAAAAGTTCGATTTATTCAACAAAGCCGTCTGTGTTGTAAAATGGCGCCGAAAGCCCGGCGTAGCCGGTTGCCGGGCTATAAATTCTGCCACCCTACCCCCTGCCCTGATTAGCCTTAACTCGCGAACAGCAATGAAGAAGTCAAAGTAATCCCTTTTAACCCCGGTGAGCGGGCTTTACGGCGTTTACGACGTAAAGGGCGTGATTTCCGGGGCCTAAGCGGCGGCAGCTTGCTGCTGACGCTTAGGGGGATGTTCATCAACTATTTCAGCGACACCAGGGAACTTAACACGGTAGCTGCAAAGCCCTAATCCCGCTCACCGCCACGCAGCTGCCGTACGTCCCCCACGGGGGTGCGCAGTGCTGCGCGCGGGAACGGCGGCCCGTCTGCGGGACGCGGCGCCGTACTGCGCGTTAGCGGCCGCACGCGGCCGGTTACGGGGGACACTCCGCCATACGACCAGCGACCCGCTGAGCTGCACAATCCACAGATAACACAAGCTACATACATGTCGATATGGGAATCGGCCCACCTTGCCGGGCGCCGGTGCCGTGTGGAAATCCGCCCACCTTGCCGCGCGCCGGTGCCGTGTGGGAATCCGCCCACCTTGCCGCGCGCCGGTGCCGTGTGGGAATCCGCCCACCTTGCCGGGCGCCGGTGCTGTGTGGAAATCCGCCCACCTTACCGGGCGCCGGTGCTGTGTGGAAATCCGCCCATCTTGCCGGGCGCCGGTGCCGTGTGGGAATCCGCCCACCTTACCGGGCGCCGGTGCTGTGTGGAAATCCGCCCATCTTCATGACAAAAATTTGTCAAATGACAGGCTCATGTGTGCTGATTTATGTCAGACGGGATTTTGCTTATCAATTATTGAGAACAGAAATTTTCCTGAATCATCAATACTATACTTAGCAAGTAAAGGTGTTTTCTCATTTATCTGCTTGAGTGCAGGATCAAGGAAAGATCGTTTCAACTCTGCCAAGTTCTTCTGCTGGGATTCCGGTAAGACGAAACGGTCATTTAACCAAGCATGAGTAGTAACCCATAAGCCTGAAGATTTGAATTGAGCAAGACTTTCATAAAGGCGGATCGTCCGGGGATTTCGAAGACTGCCACAATCGCGGAGCGAGTAGGTGGTGAACTGGTTGGTAATGACTCCAACTTACTGATAGTGTTTTATGTTCAGATAATGCCCGATGACTTTGTCATGCAGCGCCACCGATTTTGAGAACGACAGTGACTTCCTGCCCAGCCTTGCCAGATGCTGCCTCAGATTCTGGTTATGCCGCTCAATTCGCTGCGTATATCGCTTGCTGATAACGTGCAGTTCTCCCTTCAGGCGGGATTCATAAAGCGGCCAGCCATCCGTCATCCATACCACGACCTCAAAGGCCGACAGCAGGCCCGGAAGACGCTCCAGCGTGGCCAGAGTACGCTCACCAAAGACGCGTGCCACCACCGTCCTGCACATCCTGCCATAGGCGTAAAATAACCAGCGCTGACGTGATTTAGCCCCGACATAGCCCCACTGTTCGTCCATTTCCGCGCAGACGATGACGTCACTGCCCGGCTGTATGCGCGAGGTTACCGACTGCGGCCTGAGTTTTTTAAGTGACGTAAAATCGTGTTGAGGCCAACGCCCATAATGCGGGCAGTTGCCCGGCATCCAACGCCATTCATGGCCATATCAATGATTTTCTGGTGCGTACCGGGTTGAGAAGCGGTGTAAGTGAACTGCAGTTGCCATGTTTTACGGCAGTGAGAGCAGAGATAGCGCTGATGTCCGGCAGTACTTTTACCGTTACGCACCACGCCTTCAGTAGCTGAGCAGGAGGGACAACTGATGGAGATGGAAGCCACTGGAGCACCTCAAAGACACCATCGTACACTAAATCAGTAAGTTGGCACCATTATCCGGCAGGCGATCTGGATTATCGTCACGCTGTTAAATATGTCGCGGTAGGGATACCCGTTACCGGATACCCCCCGCACAGATCCCGGCGTGCGCGATTTACGCACCGGGCTCCTGCCTCGGGTGTCTGGCGGTGAACCGCTCCACAGGCCATGGATGAAGAACCCGAACCCTTGGTAGCCATGCGGCTGCCAGTTTGTTTGCTTTCGTCCAGGTCGTATCATCCTTCTGGCTCCTGCGCCTGAGCGCCCGGCGCCAGAGGTTTGTTACGTGTGTCCTGAACTTCTGCATGGTGGGGAAGTTGCCCGGTACCGAGTGATAGTTCAGGTATCCCTGAACCACTCTCCTGAGCCATTTTCCCTGTTCGGGGATTGAGTAATGCCAGCGCCTTCGCAGACCGTCTTTGATGGCTTTCAGAGTTGCCGTCATCCGATCCCGGCGGGTCTTTCGTATCAGCATGAACCTGCCGTTGCGATCTTTCCCGCTGATGTGCGTGAACCCGAGGAAGTTGAACGTTTCTGGTTTGCCTTTTCCCCTGATGGCACGGTTTTCGGCAGCGAAGCGGCCGAACTCCATCAGACGGGTTTTCTCCGGGTGAACCGTGAGTCCGAACTCCCTCAGTCTGCGCTGCATGGCTATACGGAAGCGCCGGGCATCGTATCGTTTGTCGAACCCGATGACGATGTCATCGGCGTATCTGACCATTACCACATTGCCTGTGGCATAGCGACGTCGCCACTGATGCGCCCACAGATCGAAGACGTAGTGGAGGTATATGTTTGCCAGCAGCGGTGAGATGACCGCACCCTGTGGGGTGCCTTCCTCCGTTGCTCGCCATTGACCCTCCTCCAACGTCCCGGCTGTGAGCCACTTACGTATGAGCCTGATTACGCTCCGGTCGCCGATCCGATGCTCTGTGAACCTGATCAGCCATTCGTGGCTCACCCTGTCGAAGAACTGACTGATGTCGGCATCCAGTACCCAGTTTACGTTAGTGCGTACCAGCCCTGTGGCCAGTGCGTCCAGTGCATCGTGCTGGCTTCGCCCGGGTCTGAACCCGTATGAGAACCCCATAAAGTCGTTTTCATAGACTGCGTTCAGGATTTTCACCAGCGCATACTGGACGATCTTGTCCTCCAGCGAGGCGATGCCGAGCGGGCGTTGTTTTCCATCCGCTTTTGGGATGTAGTGACGCCTGCCGGGCTGCGCCCTGTAGCTGCCCTAATGTAGCCTCCGGTGCAGATCTGTTATGTTGTTCTTCATGTTTCCGGCGTAGTCCATCCACCTGATGCCATCCACTCCGGCGGCCGCTTTCCTGCTCAGGGAGAGGAATGCGGCTTCCAGTGCTTCGACTGTCAGCAGGTGGAACAATGCTGTAAACCGTTCTTTCTTCCGCTGCTTCGCAGCTTCCCGCACGCGTGACAGCCTCTGTGACATGCTTTCCCGGCTCTGTGTCCGGCGCATGTGTGGCTGTTCCGCGTTCCCCTTGGCCCCGCTCCTTCGCTCCACTGACTCCGCTCCTTTCGGGTTGTTCGCCTGCTTCGCCGCTACTATGAGCGAGTCCGACTTCTCCTCTCCGTACATCACCGGCTATGACTCCTCGTCTTCCCGGTGCGGGCCGTCTCCGACACTGGCAGATGGTCAGAGGGGAGATCTCCCGGTTCCCGCGTAGAGATCGTATTGACATGCCAGGGTCTCAGACCCCGCCGGGTCCATGTGGCACTCGCAGTATCGCACCCTATGATGTTGCCTTCCGTTAACAGTACAACGTCGGCACCCGGTAATTTAATATACATTTCGTGGCTCAATGGCTGGCCTGTCAACACCCCTGTCAACGCTTCGCCCCATACCTCGCGGTATGCAACGCATGACTCGGGGACCTTGTGGATTGCTGGTCCTTCAATGGTCGGGGACTTTCACCCCTTGATCTCTACCGGTCTCCCGGTGAACACTGTATGTATAACCAGTAAAATTAGAGTGTCAGGAGGAAAGATGAAACTACAACTTTTCAGCACCGGGAAAGAACTCCCGCCACAGGCCCATCCATTGTTTGCCGATCTGGCCAGCTGCGGTTTTCCCAGCCCTGCTGCTGACTATGTCGAGTCCGATCTGGATCTCCATGATTACTGCATACGGCATCCGAGCGCGACGTACTACCTGCGTGCCAGCGGAGACAGCATGGCCGACGGCAGTCTGTACAATGGCGATCTGCTGGTTGTGGACAGTGCTGAAAAGCCGCGGCACGGCGATATCGTTGTCGCCAGCATGCAGGGGGAGTTTACGGTGAAACGGCTTCTGCTGACGCCGCGACTGACGCTGCAGCCCATGAATGCCTCCTGGTCGCCGATTTATCCTGATCCCGACGAGCTGGATATCTTTGGCGTCGTCACGCATATCATCCACCGCCCGAGGGAGATGTACTGATGTTTGCCCTGGCCGATGTGAACAGCTTCTATGCCAGCTGTGAACGTGTTTTCCGCCCGGATTTGAAAGGAAAGCCGATAGTCGTCCTGAGCAACAACGACGGGAATGTAATCGCTCGCAGTGCCGAGGCGAAGCCCTGGATCAAAATGGGAACTCCGTGGTTTCAGATAAAAAACGAAAGATACCCGGAAAAAATATATGCGTTTTCAAGTAACTATGAACTTTATGCCTCGATGTTGGCGCGCGTGATGAACAGCCTGGAGGAACTGGCCCCCAGAGTGGAACAGTATTCAATTGATGAGATGTTCCTCGATTTGACCGGCGTGGAGCACTGTATGGAGCTTGAGGACTTCGGCCGGCAGCTGCGTCAGCACGTGTATGACTGTACCCACCTGACCATTGGCGTGGGCGCCGGACCAACGAAGACCCTCGCAAAATCAGCCCAGTGGGCCTCAAAAGAGTGGAAACAGTTTCGTGGCGTACTTGCTCTGACCAGGGGAAATCCGCAGAGAACGCGGAAACTGCTTTCACTGCAGCCGGTTGAAGAAATCTGGGGGGTGGGTAACCGTATTGCACGCAAGCTGAATGTACTGGGCATTAAGACCGCGCTCGATCTCGCCCTGACGAACCCGGCCTTCATCCGCAAAAATTTTTCTGTGGTCCTTGAGCGAACGGTACGGGAACTGAACGGGGAAAGCTGCCTTTCGCTTGAGGAAGCCCCTCCGACGAAACAGCAAATTGTCTGCAGCCGCAGTTTTGGCGTGAAGATCACGGAGTACGAGTCACTCCGTCAGGCTATCTGTCAGCACGCAGAGCGGGCCTCTGAAAAACTGCGTAAAGAGCACCAGTATTGCCGGCATATTTCCGTTTTCATCAAAACGTCTCCGTTCGCCATTAAAGAGCCTTACTACGGCAACGTGGCTACGGAAAAACTTCTTACACCCACTCAGGACACCAGGGACATCATTGCAGCCGCTACAACGGCTCTGGAGCGTATCTGGAGGGATGGGCACCGGTATGCCAAAGCCGGAGTTATGCTGAATGACTTCACCGGCTCCGGCGTTTCGCAGCTGCAGCTGTTCGACGAACGCCCGCCACGCCCTTACAGTGCTGAGCTGATGAAGGTTCTGGACGGGATCAACAACTCAGGGCTGGGTAAAGTATGGTTTGCGGGGCGGGGTATTGCCCCGGAATGGCAGATGAAACGGGAGATGCTTTCTCCTGCTTATACGACACGATGGTCAGATATTCCTTCAGCGAAACTGGCGTAAAACTTTGGCGATTTCACCTTGAAATTCTCAGCCTAAACTGCCTAATTACAATAAGTTAGATGTGAAATCGCCATGGCGAAATTATTGACTCAAATTTCTGTCAAGGACCTCGTTGATAGCCTTGTCCAGTTCATCCTGAATCACTTTTGACATACGGCTAAACTCATAAGTCAGCGTACGCCCTTTCACACGCTTACGCGCGAACTTGTCCTTTTCTTCAAAAGACCAGAGTGGGGAAACCACTGACTTTTCCTTGGGAGATGGATCTATCAATGCCTGAGATGCCTGAGAAATCAGCTTCAGTATACTGGCTTTCTGTTCGTCTTCTGGTCGCTCGCCTTCACTCAAAATTGCATCGAGCTGAGCTGATACAGACTGAATGAGTTCTTCAGGCGTTAATCCCTTTTCACTGAGTTTTTCATTAACTTCTAAAAGAAGTTTATAGTCACTAAACGATAGCTCCGACTGAACCGGGAACAGAGAAATCAAGTCTTGCGGTACGGCCGCCGCCTGCAGCGCCCTGGTAACTTTAGCTTGAGATAACCCCTCCAGTTCAGCAATTTCCTTTTGATTAAATCCGGACTCTTTAAGAGCGATCAATCTCAGGCCAATCTCCCGAAGATTATGTTCTTTAGCTGTCTGGATATCTTTAGCCAGTTGGCGAGCTTCATCAGCTGATAAATGCTCTTCGGTAACCATTACATCAAGGCCTGTACGGACAAAAATTGCTGAGGCTCGCCGTCTTGAACCATCCAGTATCTCAATCCTTTCACTTTGCTTAATACCAATACAGGGAAAGAACTGCTGAAACTTAATCGTCTGGATAATGGATTTCAGGGATTCCCTGGTCAGTGCAAGTTGATCTCTTCCGTTGTTTTCCTGGTTTACGAAGGTCTTACTTTCAACTTCAGATGCAGGCACCCGAACAAACCTGAACGTTACCTTCCTGCCGGTTTTTAAGGTAAATACCTGGCTTCTACCGGTGTCCGTCATTTCCGCAATTGACGCCTGGGTATTTAACTGTCTGCCGATGGTTTTTCTTTTCTCATTCGACATCACATACCTCCGTTAGTACGAATGAACTCGATGCGATCAAAGACTGCCTTCGCAAAGTCTTCCGCTGCTGATTTTGCGCTTTTTAGTGCCTCTGTACTTCCATCATAGGTTGCTGGATTTGCTGAAATAACTGTGTCAAAAGTCTCCCCACAACGTTCGAAACCATCCAGTCTTGGCAGAACCATGTCTAGCATATCGGCACCGAAAACCTCTTTGGCCTGACTATGGCAAATTTTGTGATCAGACTTGTTCAGGATCTTGGACATGAAGCCGACATTACCGATGAGATTGCAGGTGTGCCCATCCATTTCGATGGAATCTATGAGGGCAGGGAGGCTGGCCACAAACTTCAGGGAAGAATGAAAATCAACCGTCGCCGGTGGAAGAGGGGTCAACATCAGGTCTGCCGCCCCAATGCAGTTTTTCAGGAACGCATCAAGGTGAGGACCACTATCAAGGAAAATAAAGTCGTAGTCATGCTGGAGCTTGTCGATAATGTTCTCTTTAAGCACCGCATGAATATTTTTCCCTGGCAGATGTTCTTCACACAATCCCTTCCAGCCTTCAGCAAGGAATGCATCGTCAATGGAAGCGGGGATTACATCAACACCAGGGATAATAGACGGTACTATAAAATCGGAAAGTAATTCTTCACGAGACACGTTCTGGAGCATGGCCTGAGCAGCCGTATTTTCAACCAAGCCCACTGAATTCTCATGGCTCAGGAACATTGTCAGAGATGCCTGCGGATCGAAATCGATGGCCAGAATACGCAGGTCTTCGAACAGAAGCTGAGGATGAGCTCGAAAAGCATGTGATAATGAAGCGGTAGAAACTGTCTTGGAACCACCACCTTTAAGATTACATACAAAAATCGTAAAGGCTTTATCGAAGCGATCCCTGTACTTCGGTACTTTACGATGGTTATACAGATCGATGACATTCTGAATCGTCATCGCGTATTTCATCGTATTACCAGAAGGTTTCTTTTTAAAAATGTAGCCACCGGCTTCCATTTCGGACACAGCATACTCAACACTGCCTTTACTGAGCTTAGGCAGCTTATACAGAGCGGCTTTGCTGTATTCCTGATAGAACTCGGTAAGCTTCAATTCCTCTTTTTGCTGTCGGATACTTTCGCTCAAAGATGTCAGAAGCTTACCTGCACGTGTAGCGACTTTCCGTAACTGCTCAATATTGTCCATTTATCACCTCATGACGTTTTTTGTCATTTTGAACAAAAAGTGTCATGTTGCAAGAAAAAAATCATATTGTTTTGATTTCGCTCTCAACAGAAGGGGGATGAAGCTCGACGGGCGTGCTACTAAATCACACTGCAGCAACACGCAGACGCACTTTTGACCATCAACAGCAACTCATACAAAAGGGCTTTGAGAAAGGTATTCAACTTGCAAGACAGGAGAGTCATTCAGAAGGATTCTGATTTTAGTTACGACCAGTGCAATGCTGAGCCTTATGTATCAGCGCTCGCCGCAGCCATGTAACCGAGCGTAGCGAGCGAACTGGCGAGGAAGCGAAGAGGAACCGTTCCGGCAGATAGCTCTTACGCTCAGCACAAGAAGAGTTTTCCATCCTCTGTGGGAAACAGGTCAACTTTAATGGACGCTCCGGACTATGGGAAACAGGTCAACTTCGCGGACGGCCCGGACTATGGGAAACAGGTCAACTTCACGGGCGGCCGGGAGTGTGGGGAACAGGTCAACTTCGCGGACGGCCCGGATTATGGGAAACAGGTCAACTTCGCGGGCGGCCGGGACTGTGGGAAACAGGTCAACTTTGCAGACGGCCCGGACTGTGGGAAACAGGTCAACTTCGCGGGCGGCCGGGAGTGTGGGGAACAGGTCAACTTCGCGGACGGCCCGGACTAAGGGAAACAGGTCAGCTTCTCGGACGGCCCGGACTATGGGAAACAGGTCAACTTCTCGGACGGTCGGGAGTGTGGGAAACAGGTCAAGTTAGGCAAGCACTATGGGAAACACAGCAAGTTCAGTATCCCCCCATATGTCAGCAACAAACTAAGGGGGGAGGAAATAAAAATTACAGACTATTGTTTTTTATCAAGAAAATTAAACAGCAAGCGACCATCTTCTTCAGTGGTATATGTTACCTTTAATGGCGTCTTCTCATTAATTTTCTTCAGAGCAGGTTCCAGGAAGGTACGCTTCATTTCAGCAATATTGTTTTTCTGCGAGGCAGGGAGCATAAACCTTTCACATAACCAGTCATGTGTGGTGATCCAGACACCAGTGCTCCGGAACTGACACAGGCTTTCATAAAGCCGGATGACACGAACACTATTAAGCTGGCCACAGTCATAGAGAGAATAGGTAGTGAACTGGGAGGTTAAGCCGACCAGGAATGGCATGACCTTGTAGTTAAATTCAATCTGCCAGGAACCCCGGCCTCGCTTCATTCCTGCTTCAGCCAGCCACGGACGTTTAACTTCTTCAAACTCACCTTCTTTTGGATAAAAGGTAACCGTTGATTCGCCCAGAGCATTTACCCCAGCCTTCACATCACGACTGGCGACAGACGTAGCGACATTGAAGTATTTGACGTAATCGGAAACGCTGATTTTGAAGAGCGGCAATACGTCAGAGTCATCTTCCTGGCTGTCATTAAAATAGGCCTGCATGAGGCATAACCACAGCACACGTTTTGCCTGAAGAGGCAGGTAATATGCAGCTTCGGTCAATTCGTTAGATTGCTTTATACTGGCGCGTTTTTTAAACGTTTTAGTAGCTGGCAAGAGTGCTTGAGTATCCATTTCAATGCCTATGGGTAAATTTTTACCCACCCATAATGACAGTGAAAACAGAAATTGCAAGCTATCGCGATACTTATCCACCGGAAAAATCTGCACTTTATCCACAAGTGGATAATTGAGAACTGAACTTGACCTCTTTCCCATAGCTTGTTGATGCGTATCCCATAGCTTGTTGACACAAAACCCACTGATACGTGATTAATTTCCCATATTATGTTTACCAGTTGCCCATACAGGCCCCCTCTCAGGCCGCACTGTACGCGGCTTTCAGGCTCCCTAAAAGATGTAAAATAAAGAAAAAGAATAAAAAAGTACTTTATAAAAATATGCCCGTGGATAAGTGGATAACCCCGAGGGGAGGTGATTTTTCAGGCATTGAGCGTAAGCAGAATTTATAAGTTTTGTTCCCTGGTGCTTCCTCGCTCACTCGGGGCTTCGCCCTGTCGCTCGACTGCGGCGAGCACTGCTGGCTCGATCATATCCGTGGCCGGAAGATACTACTCCTCCCCCGAGTCGCTCTCCAGAGCCGGCTACAGCGAGACAACCCGCACGAAGATTTCTATCGTCCCTGCAGACATATTCGAATCGTTTTTATTAACCCTGGCTTCCGTCGTGACAGAACACTACGTCCTGTAAAAGGGGGACTAAGGCCCCTGAATCACACACCTGAATAATGCGGAGTTTTACGATAATGTCATTGCTGGAAACTTTCCTGACCGCTTCTCAGGGGGCAACAATCCTGTTCCTTGCCATGCTGATCTACTGGCAAAAGCGATAAATCCAAGCGGGCTGGCCTTTGGCCAGCTTCGCTGTATAAGGGGAAAAATGCGGCATATCCAGACATTTCACTAGGCAATTTGAATTCAGATATCTATGCTTGGGATCCGGTCAACAGGAGGTAACAAGATGAAACTTGAAACTATACAGATAGATAATACCGTAAGGAGTGGTCTTAATTCTTTCACTGACGGGGTGATTATTCGTGATACAAAGGTATTGATCACGCTCAATCTCCCGGATGGACAGAAAACCACTATTGAGGGGGAATGGCGGCATATGTCGGACGCCAACAGGTTGTCAGAACGTATTACGATGCTTCAGCATGCGATCTATGAGCAGTATGAGGAATACAGAGCAGATATTCCCGTCAGCTGGTCCAGATAACGTCTGACAGACCTCCCCGGCGAGCAGGACGTTCGCCAGCATCATTCTCCTAAGTACTTAAATATTCCCTTTCAGCATGGCTACCGCATCCGCTTCGGGCATCTGAAACTGAACTCGATGCCGCGCAGCAACATCAAGTGCGAACACCTTCGTATAGACTTCCGTCGAGCTAATCGATTTGTGGCCCATCAGGCTCTGCAAAACCTTCAGTGGTATGCCGGCATACAGCATATGCATCGCGTAGGAGTGGCGGAACGTATGCGGGGTGACCGGCACCGAGAATGTCACCCCGTCGACGGCGGCCGCTTCAACCGCTTCGCCAATCCAGGTCCGTACTGTCCGGTCGGTGATGTCCCAGATGCGGGCTTTCTCTGTTCTGCCGGTACGCTTGTTGCGTCTTTCCAGCGGAATTTTCAGGGTGGCCACCATCATCTGCAGCTGGCTGACGTAGTGGTGATCGGAAAGCGGAACCAGACGATGAGCCTGGCTACCGGCGGGAGCTCGGCCGGCTGTCCTGGCCGCTTTTTCGGTGCGCTGCTTAAGCGTGGCCAGCTGCACGAACGGATACGGTGGCACCAGCGAAAAATCCCCCCGGGTCAGCGCCAGCGCCTCGTTGATACGTGCGCCGGTGTTCCAGAGGGTTGCCAGCAGCATCTTGCGGTGCAAATCGGGCACATAATGGAGCAGGGCGCTGACTTCCGGTGCCAGCAGGTATTTCGGTAGTTCATCTTGAACGAGCGCCATCTGGCGCAGGGCCAGCGCGGCGGGATAGTCAATGGCCACCGGCATTTGCGCCGGCTGCTGCGGGTGAGAATATGATAAGAGGCCGCTCATTGGTTTGACATTCCATCAGGTATCACTAATTGATTCCACTCCCTGTTGCGGGTAGCTTCAGCAGCGCGCAGGGCTCTTTCGCGCCTCCAGACTTTACGAAACACGGAAACTGCAGACCATTCATCATGACCTGTAAGACGTGTTTCGGGCATCCCGGTTGCCTTGCGCAGACGGACGGCAAGAATGACAGCGTTGATGCCCAAGCGCGTGAACTGATACTGCCGTTCCCTGAAATAGTCCTTATGCCAAGGAGGGTCGGAGTATTCGGCGGCATATGCAATTGCCCTGTGGGCCTCATCCTGGAGCACCGGCAGTTCACGGATGCGATACATAAGACGTGGCTCTAAAGTCCGCCAGTCACCGGAGACATCGATCAGATTCAGTTCAGGGTAATTCGTGACAGCTTTTCTCTCAGGCTGGGGGGCATCATCATCCTGGCCGTCATCCGTCACAACCCGGAAACAACCCTCAGCATACCGTTCAAGCATGAATACCAACTCGGTGGCAATGTAATGCAGTTCCTTTTTCATTTTATCTTCTGACGCCTGTCTCTCACGCTTAAGCGTGAAATAATGTGTCAGCCAGATGCCAGTGAGTGTTATACCCCCAGTAAGCAGGCCAGTGATAAGCCCGGTTGCCACGTTTCCCCAGATCCCCGCCCCTTGATTAATCAGCTGTACGGAAACCGGATGGGATGTCGCAGCAACTATACTCTCAGTTGCGGCCTGTATATCAGTCATTGATCATTTACCCCTTTATATTCCTGAGAAATCCCGCCCTCTGTCCGTAGTCAGCGGCCGGCAGCCAGCTCTTCAGCCAGTTTCACAAACCTTTTGTGCTCAGTCTGCAGGTAATGGCTGTAAATCCGGGCATCACGTTCTGTCAGTCCGGATGGATTGCCGGTGAAGTAACGTTGCAGCACCGCAATACAGTGATTGTAGGTATCGAGATCATATTCCCAGTTTCCCAGCTCACCGGCCGCATCCAGTTCCTGGCGAAACTGCTCGTATTTACGGAGCAGAATGCCAAGACCTAATTCTGTTGCAGCATAAAGATTATTTTCTCCTGGCGCGGAAATCGCATTACGGATTTTTTCAAAAGCATAACTGAAATCATTTCTCTCATTGAATGCAGTAAACATGTCCTTTCCTCAGTTGAATAGTTAGCCGTGCAATTTTACCACACCTCAATCATCGTCAGATGAGTGCCACTCTGTCGCGACAGTGACTTTCACGAGAGTGATTTTCACATACTAAAATAATAAGCAGCCATATAACAACGTAATTAAATTACCTGACGGCCGCTCTGGCCGGATCCGACTTTTATGTTATTCCACAGTTTCCGGAAGTGTACCACGCACACGGAATAACCACAGCGCCCTTTCAGGGTGGTGAGCGGCCGGTCACGGGGCAGGGGAGGGGCACAACATATATGGTCACTGACAGCTGGAAACACCGCTACATCTTGTGTTTCCGGGCCGCTGCGCGCCGGCGGGGCTGAATCAGATCCGGAACTGCCTTTTTTCGGATCTGAGCGGGAAAAGTGAGAAACCAACATAGGTGTAACATATCCATATGCCGGGCATCTGCATAGGCAAAGCATACGCATATACCTACCATCTGCATATGTAACACCTATACAAGCCGGGCTTGCAGGCATATACTTCACCTATGCGGGAATACTCCCTGGCACACTCAGCATATGAGGAAAAACCATGCGCACAGTTTCAATATTTAAAAACGGCAATAACCGCGCCATCCGTCTGCCCCGGGACCTGGATTTTGATGGCGTCAGCGAGCTGGAGATCGTCCGGGAAGGGGACAGCATCATTCTGCGTCCCGTCCGGCCGACCTGGGGCTCGTTCGCGCAGCTGGACAGGGCCGATCCGGACTTTATGGCGGAGCGTGAGGATGTGGTCAGCGATGAAGGACGCTTTGAGCCATGAAGAAAACCTGGATGCTCGACACCAACATCTGCTCGTTCATCATGCGCGAGCAGCCGGCAGCGGTGCTGAAGCGCCTGGAGCAGGCGGTGCTGCGCGGTGATCGCATTGTGGTCTCGGCCGTGACGTATGCCGAGATGCGCTTCGGCGCCACCGGCCCGAAGGCCTCGCCGCGCCATATTCAGCTGGTCGACGCGTTCTGCGCGCGCCTCGATGCCGTCCTGCCCTGGGACCGCGCCGCGGTGGACGCCACGACGGACATCCGGGTGGCGCTGCGCCTAGCCGGGACGCCGATCGGCCCGAATGACACGGCCATTGCCGGGCACGCCATCGCGGCGGGCGCCATCCTGGTGACGAACAATGTGAGAGAGTTTGCGCGGGTCCCGGGCCTGGTGCTGGAAGACTGGGTGAAATAATCCCGTAATAATTTCCGTGACGGAGACGACAGACATGAATGGGCTTTGTTGAATAAATCGAACTTTTGCTGAGTTGAAGGATCAGATCACGCATCCTCCCGACTGGATTTGCCCCTATATTTCCAGACACCTGTTATCACTTAATGGAGTGACCCCGAGCCCGTAGACAAATCTGCCCTATAGTTTGAGCATAGGAGGAGTCTATGGGCACATCACGTTTTACCCCTGAATTTAAGGAAGAGGCCGTCCGCCAGATCACCGAGCGGGGCTATTCTATTGCTGAAGTATCTGAACGGCTCGGCGTGTCGGCGCACAGCCTATATAAATGGCTCCGGGCTGTTAAGCCTGACAACAGTGGACAGCAGGCACAGGATTTACTGGATGCCAGAACAGAAATTCTCAGGCTGAAAGCACAGCTTAAACGCACTGAGGAAGAGCGGGATATTCTGAAAAAGGCAGCGCGGTACTTTGCAAGGGAGCCCGACTGAAGTATCGCTTTATCAACGATCACCGTGAAATCTGGTCGATCGTTACAATGTGTCGGGTCCTTAAGGTTGCCCGTGCCGGATTTTATGTCTGGCTCCATAACCCTGTATCTGCCGGAGAAAAGGATAACCAGCGACTGCTGGAACTCATCCGCGACTCCTATACGCTGAGTGGTGGAGTTTACGGTTATCGCAGGGTTCATGGCGATCTTCGCGAAATTGGCGAAGTGTGCAGCAGAAACCGGGTTGCCAAAATCATGAGGAAAAACAGGATTCAGGCTATACATGGTTATAAAGTGCCACGCGGGAGCCGGGGACGACCGTCACTGATAGCGCCTAATCACGTGCGGCGTGAATTTACTGTAGTGAAGCCCAATCAGGTGTGGGTCACCGACATCACCTACATCCGCACCTGGCAGGGCTGGCTGTACCTGGCAGTGGTTATCGATCTTTTTGCCCGTAATGTGGTGGGCTGGTCGATGAAGCCGACACTGTCGCGCGAGCTGGCACTGGATGCGCTGCTGATGGGGTCGTTTGCGGGAGAGGGCGAAATCCTACGCTAAGGCTTTGGCCAACGATATTCTCCGGTAAGATTGATGTGTTCCCAGGGGATAGGAGAAGTCGCTTGATATCTAGTATGACGTCTGTCGCACCTGCTTGATCGCGGCCGCGATAGCTAGATCGCGTTGCTCCTCTTCTCCATCCGCGTTCCAAGCTGCGGAAAGGCACCCATAAGCGTACGCCTGGTCGAGCAGGCGACGCGGATCGACGTCCAGCGCACGAGAGAATGCGTCCGCCATCTGTGCAATGCGTCTAGGATCGAGACAAAGGTCGTCTCTGTCAGCCGGATCGTAGAACATATTGGCGGCGCCAAAGCCCACTTCACCGACCAGACCGACGGGATCTATCACCAGCCAGCCGCGACTGGAGAACATGATGTTTTCATGATGCAGATCGCCATGTAGCCCACGCAGTTCCGAGGCATTGCTCATCATTTGATCGGCTATAATCGCCGCGTGGACGTAGTCAGTTTGACAACCTGCGTTTTGATCATCGCGCGCCCGCTGAAACAAAGCTGCAAAGCGATCCCGGATCGGGAGAAGGGCAGAAGGCAGGGGTTCCTCAGATGCGGCATACAGCTTCGCCATTAGTTCCGCTGCAATTTCGGTCGCCTGGTAGTCGCCGTGCTCGGCAACGATGTGAGAGAGCATTCGCTCCCCGGCATATTCGAGCAACATCAGATTGTTCTCACGACCGAGCAACCGGACTGCTCCCCTCCCATTGCGCCATACCAGATAGTCGGCCCCGCGCAGTTCATCAGCAATGTCTTCTATAGGTTTCAATCCCTTGACGATTGCAGGAGTCCCGTCTGGCAATGAAACTTTCCAAACGAGGCTGGAAAAGGTGTCCGCAATGAGAACAGGTTGCGAAACGTGCCAATGAGCAGGAAAAACAGGCGGCATGAACATCAACCCCAAGTCAGAGGGTCCAATCGCAGATAGAAGGCAAGGCGTTCGCGGTCGGGGGCTTCGATCCCCAATACATTGAATAGGACAGCGAAGGCGCGCTCTGCTTCATCTGGCGCTGCCCAGTTCTCTTCGGCGTTAGCAATCATGAGTGCCAAATCGGCATAGCGATCTGCTGTTCCGAGCCGCCCAAGGTCGATCAGACCCGTGCATTGAAGAGTTTTAGGGTCCACCATGAAGTTCGGCATGCAGGGATCACCATGGCAAACAACCATATCGGTGCGCTCTTGGTCGAGCCGCACCGGTAGCTCTCGTTCGACACGAGCCAAAAGATCGAGCTGCGGCGTACTCTTGTCCTCGTCCGGTAAGAAGTCGGGATTGACGGCATTGCGGGACACCACATCAACGGCGCGTCCGAACATTCGCGACAGCCTGCGCTCAAACGGACATTGATCAACCGATAGGCTGTGAACAGCGCCAAGTTGCTGCCCCATTGACGGCCACGCTTTGAGCAAATCCGCTCCAGACAGATCAGCCGCCGGTACTCCCGGAATTGCCGTTATCACCAAGCATGCACCCTCCTGTTCCTCCTGCCAGTTGATCACCTCGGGGCAAGCCACACCTCGACCTTTGAGCCAAATGAGGCGGTCACGCTCTCCAGCGAGCTCACCGCGGCGGGAAGCAGGTGCGATTTTCGCGAAGGCATGCCCGTCACCACGTCGAAAAACAAAATCACCAGATTCTCCGCCTCTGACAGGCAACCAGTCAGAATGCGATTCACCAAAAAAAATATTAGTTCGATTCAATGGAGGTTCCTTCAGTTTTCTGATGAAGCGCGGAGGTGGCTCAACCTGCGAAAAGAAACGAGTTGCTATGGACTTGCACCGGTTGTGTTCCGGTCTATCTCTCATTTTAAGCGGCTTTTTTCTCAAATGCCACCGGCGATTTCCAGCCGAGTGTTGAATGTCTTCGGCGTGGATTATAAAAGCCATTTATATATTCGAAGATTGCAATCTCAATATCTCGCCTTGTTTGCCAGTGTCTGCGCCAAATCAACTCAGCCTTTAATGATTTAAAGAAGCTTTCTACTGCGGAGTTATCAAAACAATTGCCTTTCCCGCTCATGGACGGCAGCAATTGATGTTTGAGCAGTAGCTTTTGATATTCATGAGCGCAATATTGGCTCCCACGGTCTGTGTGTTGAATACAACCCGGTGGTGGTTTGCGTAAAGCCAACGCCATATTCAGTGCCCTTAATGCAAGATCCTGCTTTAATCGATCACCTGTTGCCCAGCCAATCACGCGACGGGAATACAGGTCAAGGATAACAGCAAGATAGACCCATCCTTCTCTGGTCCAAACATAAGTGATATCGCCTGCCCATTTCTGGTTGGGTGCGCTTGCGCTAAAGTCTTGTTTTAATAGGTTCGGTGCAATGTTGAAGGTATGATGACTATCCGTTGTCCGTTTGAATTTACGCGTTCGAACAACTGTAATGTTATTCTGGCGCATCAAACGTCCAACCCGACGCTGCCCAACCTGCAGGCCCAGCGCTTTCAACTCTTCTGTCATACGCGGCCTACCATAGCTCCCCAAACACAACCGATGCTGCTCACGTATATGCGCTAGAAGTATAAGATCACGACGCTGGCGCAGTGATGGAGGACGGCGTTTCCATGCACGTAAACCACGATCTGTTACGCCCATCAAACGACATATGCGTGAACGTGAGAGAGAGCCACGGTAATCCGTAATAAACTGAAATCTCACAGCTTTTGTACTGCGAAAAATATTGCTGCCTTTTTTAATATCTCCCTCTCCTCCCGAAGGATACGGTTCTCTTTGCGTAAACGTTCATTCTCACGCAGAAGATCAGTGTCTTGGGTAGGAATTTTAGTTTCATCGGAAATTGATGCGATCCATTTCCCAAGCGTGGAAAGCCCAATACTTAAATCTGACGCAACTTGACGGCGTGTTAAGCCACTAGTGAGTGCTATGCGAACTGCATCACGCTTAAATTCATCACTATGCTTTAATGACATATATGGTCTCCTTGATAACAAATAATGCTCTCAAAAAGACCGGAACGAAACCGAGGCAAGTCCACTACGTAAGTCCGAGAACATGCTTTCCATGGTCTCTGAGCTCGCCTTTGGGACCGACATATCGGTAGAGAGTGACGCGCTCGATGCCGAGTTCCTTGCAGAGATCGGAAACTGAAGTATCGCGCTGGGCCATGGCGGCTTGCGCGAGACGCACCTGAGCTTTGGTGAGCGCGAATTTTCGTCCGCCCTTGCGACCGCGCGCTCTCGCGGAGGCGAGACCCGCCATGGTGCGCTCTCGGATCAGATCCCGCTCGAACTCGGCCAAGGTGGCGAAGATTCCGAACACCATGCGACCGGACGCAGTCGTGGTGTCGATCTGAGCGCCCTTTCCAGTCAGAACCCGCAGGCCGATCTTGCGGTCTGACAGCTCCTTCACCGTGTTGACCAGATGGGCAAGCGATCGTCCGAGGCGATCGAGCTTCCAGACCACCAGCACATCGCCGTCACGCAATGACTTGAGGCAGGCAGTCAAGCCAGGGCGATCATCACGACCGCCGGAAGCAAGATCATCATAGATATTGTCCCGTTCGACACCTGCGGCGCGCAAGGCGTCGTGCTGCAGGTCGAGAGACTGCGAGCCATCGGCTTTGGAGACGCGGGCATATCCGATCAGCATGTATCACAAACGTTGGTTTGAGGCGGCGCTTCGGCCACGATTGCATTGACCTCTGGAAATGTATCTCAACCAGCTTCATAAACAAAGCGTCTTGAACGCTATCAGATTTTGAAAAAGGAACATGTATGCCGCGTCGCGTCACTCTAACCGATCGGCAGAAAGACGCGCTGTTGCGCTTGCCGACTTCACAGACGGATTTGCTCAAGCACTATACGCTGAGTGATGAAGACCTTGGGCATATCAGGCTCTGATGAATCCCCTAATGATTTTGGTAAAAATCATTAAGTTAAGGTGGATACACATCTTGTCATATGATCAAATGGTTTCGCGAAAAATCAATAATCAGACAACAAGATGTGCGAACTCGATATTTTACACGACTCTCTTTACCAATTCTGCCCCGAATTACACTTAAAACGACTCAACAGCTTAACGTTGGCTTGCCACGCATTACTTGACTGTAAAACTCTCACTCTTACCGAACTTGGCCGTAACCTGCCAACCAAAGCGAGAACAAAACATAACATCAAACGAATCGACCGATTGTTAGGTAATCGTCACCTCCACAAAGAGCGACTCGCTGTATACCGTTGGCATGCTAGCTTTATCTGTTCGGGCAATACGATGCCCATTGTACTTGTTGACTGGTCTGATATTCGTGAGCAAAAACGACTTATGGTATTGCGAGCTTCAGTCGCACTACACGGTCGTTCTGTTACTCTTTATGAGAAAGCGTTCCCGCTTTCAGAGCAATGTTCAAAGAAAGCTCATGACCAATTTCTAGCCGACCTTGCGAGCATTCTACCGAGTAACACCACACCGCTCATTGTCAGTGATGCTGGCTTTAAAGTGCCATGGTATAAATCCGTTGAGAAGCTGGGTTGGTACTGGTTAAGTCGAGTAAGAGGAAAAGTACAATATGCAGACCTAGGAGCGGAAAACTGGAAACCTATCAGCAACTTACATGATATGTCATCTAGTCACTCAAAGACTTTAGGCTATAAGAGGCTGACTAAAAGCAATCCAATCTCATGCCAAATTCTATTGTATAAATCTCGCTCTAAAGGCCGAAAAAATCAGCGCTCGACACGGACTCATTGTCACCACCCGTCACCTAAAATCTACTCAGCGTCGGCAAAGGAGCCATGGGTTCTAGCAACTAACTTACCTGTTGAAATTCGAACACCCAAACAACTTGTTAATATCTATTCGAAGCGAATGCAGATTGAAGAAACCTTCCGAGACTTGAAAAGTCCTGCCTACGGACTAGGCCTACGCCATAGCCGAACGAGCAGCTCAGAGCGTTTTGATATCATGCTGCTAATCGCCCTGATGCTTCAACTAACATGTTGACTTGCGGGCGTTCATGCTCAGAAACAAGGTTGGGACAAGCACTTCCAGGCTAACACAGTCAGAAATCGAAACGTACTCTCAACAGTTCGCTTAGGCATGGAAGTTTTGCGGCATTCTGGCTACACAATAACAAGGGAAGACT